>JAGWVZ010000156.1 GCA_018970625.1 Myxococcales bacterium
TGGGACGGCTCGAAGGCGTTACGACGGAGTCGCTGAACGCGATGATTCATACACCTTTGATAGGAATTTCGGCCAACGACGCACCGCCGTCAGAGGATGGTCGACCATGAAGGCTTGGCGCGGCTTCCTCGTATGGCTGACCTGTACATCGGTTTTCGTTGCAGCTTTTGCGCCCACAATGGCTTGGGCGTGTGCCGGATGTCGCAATCCGAACCTGCCTCAAACGCGTGCGCAGTCCGGTCCAGTTCCGGCGGGAGGCATTTCGCTGGGCGTAGCGGGGAGCGGTACTTGGCTTAACGTTGCACACCCGGCAGGCTGCGCGGATGTTTTGGATTGTGACGAAACTGTCGTACAGCCCTTGCATTCCCACGATCTGTTCATCGCACCCGCCGAATTGCGATTTCTGGCAGGCTATACTTTTTCTCAGCAATTGGCGCTCGAACTGGAGTTGCCAGTGCGAATGGTTGCCACCCAGGTCGAGTACTTCCGGTTGGACTCCCACAAGCACGATGAGCCGTTCGTGCCCGAAGACGTGGGCATCCATCATCGAAACGAGACACTGTTCGGCATCGGCGATGTACAGATTCGCCTTCGGTTCTTTCGCCCGGTCGGCCGCTGGTGGCTCACCGCCCGAGGTGGGTTCAGCCTACCGACCGGCAGAACGCAGCCCGACCCATTCGCCCTTGGGGACCGAGGAGAACGCCATCAACACATTCAGTTTGGAAGCGGTACTCTCGATCCGGTGGTGTCTGTTGACCTGACCCGGAGCGCAAACCGAAGCGAGTGGAGCTTCTACAGCCAGTCCCAGCTTTCGTTCTACGAGAACGTCCATGGATTTCGCGCGCCCGTTCGTGGGCTCGTCGGGCTCGCTGGAGGAGTGAAAATCTCTCCCAACCTCATTCTCTCTATGGGCGTGGAAGGGGCGTTCGAAGGCCCCGAACGATGGCAAGGAGTGGTTCGCAGCGATGCTTCGCTGGGTCGCTACGAGCTGCTAACGGGGCCACAAATTTTGTGGGCGGTTGGAAGTACCACACTGACTGCGATGTCTCGCTTTCCGCTGGTCCGGCACATTGTTGCAGGCAGCGAGGAAGCAGGAACGCTCCGGTCACCGGTTGTCCTCGGCTTGGGAGCGTTTTGGACGTTCGACACGAATTGACTACGCCAACCTCATCGACCTCATCGCCATGGACCCTCAGGATACCGAAACTCCGATTGACACTCGGACATTGCGGCACTAGCTATGTGCAATTCTGATGCTGCACACTTCGTGCGCCAAATCATCCTCATCCGCCCCCCGTGTTCGCATGATTCGACTACCCGATCTGGCACTTGGTGAGGTGGAGCGCGCCGTACTGGAGTCGCTCTGGGCAGATGGCCCCATGAACCCGGTCAGCGTTCATGAGCGGGTCGGCGAGCCCCGTGGCATTTCTGTCAACACGGTATCGTCGGCAATGAAGCGGCTGCACGAGAAGGGTTTGCTCAGTCGAGAGAAAGTCAGCCACGCGTATGTCTACGCGACCACGTTGACCAAAGCGGAGCTGCAACGGCAGCTGATCGACGCGATCGGCGCGCAGTTTGATGGTGATGGTAGCACCGGAATGCTGGCGGCATTTGTGGACGTAGCAGGCGACCGGGGTGAGGCATCTTTGCGGCGATTGGAGGCGCTTGTCGCAGAACGTCTGGCGGGGAAACCATGATGGGATTTCTACAAACGGTGGTTGTGTCCAGCGCCCTGGTCGGCTCGGTGGTGTGGCTTTTTCTGCTGCTCGCCAAACCGGGTCAGCGACTGGCGTCGACCTCGCACACCCCATTTGCTCGGCAAGCGGTGGCCCGACTTTGGCTGTACGCGGTCGTCTGGGTGCCTGCACTGGTCCTGGGCGCTGCGTTCCTGCCAGGGATCTGGGCCCTCCTGATGCAACAGTTCGACCACTGCAGCGCCCACGGTGGCCCTCACGGACATCACCTGTGCGTCGTCCACCCGCCCCACGCCGCCACAGAGCCGGCCACGTGGATTGTCGCGGGTGCGCTGGTTGCAGCGTGCGTGGGGTTTGTCGCCACATTCGCTACCCGCGTGAATCGCGAATTTCGCCTCGCGCGCGCGCTGGTGTCGCTTAGTCAGCCCACCGCGTGGGGTGACGACGTTCGCTTGCTTGACGGTCCGGAACCCGTGGCGTGTACGGTCGGCGACGGACGCTCGACAATTCTGCTCAGTCGAGGTCTGGTGGAACAGCTGACGCCGAAGCAGCTCAACATTGTGCTAGCCCACGAGCGCGCACACGTGCAACGACTCGATATTCTGACGTCGCTCGCCGATCGCTTGGTGTGTGCCGTACTTCCCTCCGGTGTTTCTCGCGCGCTGATGGGGCAGATTGTTCTGGCACGTGAGCAGGTCTGCGACGCGGCTTCGGCGCGCGCGGTTGGCTCGCCGCTCGACGTCGCCGCTGCTATCCTGGCCGTGGCCCGTTTGGGTGTACACCGTCCATGCGCAGGTCACTGTTTCGGTGATGGAGAGCTGGAGGCTCGTATACATTACCTGCTGACGCCGCCTACCAGCTCCAACCGCTGGCTCATGACCGCTTCGGTAGTCATGCTGGCAATTGTTATGCTGGGCGCGGGTCCACTGCATGTCGCGATCGAAGCGCTGACTACCGTCATTCTTCACTAGGGGCGAAACCGTATGAGCCGCACTCACACGCGCCTTTCTGCGCGCAAAACTCCGACCATCGCTCGCATTATTGCGTACTTTTTCCTGGTCTCCGTCCTACCCACGTCGGTCTCTGCCCAGGAACTCTCTATCGAGGAAGTAGAGGAACGCGCCCGCGCGGTGAGCGTGGTGCAAGGGATGCTCGAAACGCGGCAGGCCGCGCTGGTCGCGGACTCCGCCCTTGGTCTGCGGTTCGAACCCGCACAGCTCCAGTATGGTCATGAGCAGATATTCGGCGATGATACGGTCGGATACCTTCAGGGCAGCATTCTATACGAACAACCCTTTGACCTGGTTTCGTGGCGCGACGACGCCCGGCAGGCCACGGCCCATCGGTCTCGCGTGCTAGGCGCGCAACAGAGCTCCGATATACGGAACACCACCACACGCGCACGATACGCGTTTTATCAAACCCTCTACGCTCAATTCCGCATTCAGGTGTTAGTGGCGTGGCAGTCGCGCCTGACGCAGGCACTCGACCGCGCCACGTCGCTGCAATCGCAGGGTGAAATTGCACCGCTCGACGTCATGCGTCTTCGACAACAGGCTGCGCTGGTGACAACCCGCCTGGCCCTGGAGCAGTCCGACCTGTCCAGTGCTGCATCGGAACTCGCAGACGTTCTGCGCCTGGATTCGCTGCCCACCGCCTCGGGGGTCCTGCGGCCCGACCAGGTAGTACACTTCGACATCGCGGATACGCCCGAAATTGTCGGACTCCATGCGTCCCTGCAGGCGCTCGACGCTGAACGCTCCGCTTACCGCTCTCCGTTTCTGCGGCAGTGGGTGGTCGCTGGCGGCTACCGATTTTCACAGGTCGCAAATTCGTTTGGGCAGGGCGTTCTGTTATCTCTGACAGTACCGCTGGATACCCGAAGTAATCAGCGCCTTGCATACGAACGAATCGATGCGCTTGCTGAATTGCAAACCCGTGAGGTCGACCGTGCCCGTCAGATACAGGCGGCAGCGGTTTTGCGCGCCACTGGGCGCTATCAGCGTGCCGTCAGTGCGTTGCAGAGTCTGGCGCTAGACCGCGACACCGCACTTCTGGAAGTCGCAGACAGGGCGCGGGACGCGGGTGAAATTACGCTTACTGAATGGCTCGATTTGCACGAGAATGAGGCGGAAATTCAGCTTGGACTACTCGCAGTCGAACATGAATGCAGACGGTCGGCCATTGAACTCGCCCATTTGAGTTTCCAGGGAGAAATCGAATGAATTTCCTGTCCATCAGGTCCAGTTTCATGATTGCCGGACTGAGTTGTTTTGGGCTCAGTTGTGCAGTAAATACGGATTCGAGTTCGGCCTCGCCCGACGACCACTCTCACGCGGGCTCTGAAGAACCCGGACACGGCGAAGGCCACAACCACGGTGACTCCGACGAGCACTCCGATGAAGCACAAACGCTGACGTTCTGGTCGCCAGCATACATGCTCTACGTTGAGTACCCGACATTTGACCCGGGCGTTGAAGCAGAGTTACTTGTTCACCTTACGCAACTGGATGGCTACGCGCCGGTGCCCGCGGGAACCGTCGCGGTGAGCCTGCAGGGCGCGTCGGGTCAGGAAGCTTCTTCCGACGAAGTCGCCGCTGCCCGTCCAGGCATTTTTCGACCTCGCGTGGTGCCAGCCGGCGAGGGACACGCCCAGCTGGTGGTAACCTGGCAAGACGGAGATTCCGCCGAGTCATGGACGGTGGGCGAGGTAGAAATCGGCGATCACGGACACGCCCACGGCTCCGACGAGGCTGCCACGTCGGGCGGTGCGCCCATTCCGTATCTGCTGGAACAGCAGTGGACGCGACCGTTCGCGGTCACCGAGGCGCTGATGCAGCCGATGGCGCCCGAATTGACGGTTTTCGGTCACCTTCAGGTTCCCGAGAGTTCGCGTTCGACGGTCACCGCGTCGGCAGAAGGTCGCATCGCACCTGTCGGAGAACGACTTCCACTTCCCGGCGACACCGTGGTGGTCGGGCAGGAACTGTTTTCTCTGCAGACCGCCCTGCCCTCTGACCACGACCCGGTAGAGGTCGCGCGTCTACTCGATTCGTCGGTGATTGAGCGCGACGCCGCGCGGCAGGAACTCGACCGGGTGCAACAACTGGTGGAGCAGGGCGTGCTTCCTGCCCGACGTCTAACCGACGCCCAAACCCGGGTCGCACAGGCCGACTCGGCCGTTTCATCGGCACGACGACGTTCAGCGAGCGTCCAGAGGGCGGGTACGCTGAGCAACGATGCACAGGGGCGCGCCATTCTGGCTCCGGTTTCTGGTCGAGTGCTGCAGGTGCTGACCTCACCAAACGCCTGGGTACAGGAAGGCGAAGCGCTGCTACACCTGATTCAAACCGATAGCCTGTGGCTGGAGGCAATGGTTCCCGAGGTGTGGGCGTCGCAGATCGGTGAGCTTCGTGGCGTCAGCTTTCAGATTGACCACCAGGATGCCCCGGTGGCGCTGGCCGCGGATTCACTGATTTCCGTAGCCCCAGCCATTGATGAGGCCACGCATTCATTGCCGGTGTTGTTTCGCGTTCCGCCGGACCTGTCGCACGGCCTGGTGGCGGGAATGACTGCTGTTGTACGCCTGGCGACCGGTGAAGAGCGCGACGCGTTGTCGGTGCCGACGGCCGCGCTGATTGACGACAACGGAACCGTGGTTGTGTTCGTTCAGACATCCGGCGAATCGTTCGAACGCCGCCCTGTGCAAACCGGAATGCGGAGCGGCGGGCGCATCGAGATTCTCGGCGGCGTCTCGGCAGGCGAACGTGTGGTCACCGAGGGCGCCTGGGCGGTGCGACTGGCTGGACTGGCCCCTGCATCAGCAGATCACGGTCACGCACACTGAGGTCAGAGTCATGATGGACGCGTTGATTCGTTGGTCGCTCGACAATCGAGTGCCTGTACTTGTGGCTGCGGTGGTGTTGCTGGTTTGGGGCTGGGTGCAAACCACGCGCATGCCGGTCGACATTTTTCCAGACCTGACGTCACCGACGGTGACGGTGCTCGTCGAAGCGAATGGAATGACGCCCGACGAGCTGGAGCGCCTTGCGGTTGTGCCGCTCGAATCGGCATTTCTGGGCGCTGCCTCGGTGCGTCGGGTGCGCTCATCGAGCATGGTGGGTTTTGGCATCGTCTGGGTGGAATTTGAGTGGAATACAGATACCGCGTTCGCGCGGCAGACAGCGCTGGAGCGAATTCAGCTGGTGGCGCCTGGGCTGCCCGACGAAATTGAGATGCCTGTGATTGCGCCGGCTTCGTCCATCATGGGCGAGGTGATGTTCATTGGCGCCACGTCAGAGTCGATGTCGCAACGCGACCTTCGCACGCTGGTCGACCGCGACGTGCGCCGGCGGTTATTGACCGTGCCCGGCGTTTCGCAGGTGATTCCGATCGGCGGAGAAGTGCGAGAATTTCAAATTGTGCTGCGCCCCACAGACCTGTTCGCGCACGCGATAACTCCTGCACAGGTCGTGGCTGGCGTGCAGGCAGCGAACACGAATGTGTCGCTCGGATTTGTAAGGCAAAACGGCCAGGAATTCTTGCTGCACGGCGTTGGGCGAGTCACGCAGACATCGGACCTGGAGCAGGCCGTCATTGCCACGCATGATGGTGTTTCAGTGCGGGTACTCGACGTCGCTGATGTGCAGATTGGCAGTCGCATTCAACGGGGACTCGCCTCAATTAACGGGCAGACGGGCATTATTCTGGGCATTCAGAAACAGCCTGGCGCGAATACCCTGGGGCTTACCGAAGCGCTGGACGAAGAGCTCAACCGCATCGCCGCGACACTCCCCGCCGGCGTGGAATTGCATCGAGACCTGATGCGACAGGCGGATTTCATTGAAGTGGGTGTCGAGAACGTCAGTCACGCGCTTCGAGACGGCGCGATACTGGTGGTCATTATTGTGGGTTTCTTTCTCTTTAGTGTCAGGGCGACGTTAATAACCGCGCTCGCGATTCCCCTATCGCTTGTGGTTGCCGTGCTGCTGCTGCAATGGGCTGGCATTTCGTTGAACACCATGTCGATGGGCGGCATGGCGATTGCGGTCGGCGCGCTGGTCGACGACGCGATCATTGACGTTGAAAACGTTGCACGTCGGCTACGCGAACACATCGCTACGGGCGGAACTGCTAGTGTGCTCTCTGTGGTCTATGACGCCAGTCGCGAGGTTCGAGGTTCGGTCGTGTTTGCGACGCTGATTATTGTGCTGGTTTTCGTACCGATATTCTTTCTGGAAGGTGTTGAAGGTCGGTTGCTGACGCCGCTCGGCATCGCGTATGTGGTTTCGCTGGGCGCGTCGTTGCTGGTAGCGCTGACGGTGACACCGGTCCTGTGCGCGTTGTTCCTTCCAAGCAGCCGTTCGGTTCGTTCCGACCGCGAATCCTGGCCGGTGCGCGTGCTCCGAGCCGGCTACGAACCAATACTGGCCTGGTCGTTGCGCTATCCTCTGGCGCTGCTGGGTGTTGCAACGCTAGCGTTCGTGCTCGCCATCGTACAGGCGTCGCAATCCGGGCGAGCGTTTCTGCCCCCCTTCAATGAAGGTGCATTTACCATTGCCGCGACGACGTTGCCGGGGACGTCGCTCGAAGAATCGGCTCTGCTCGCATCGCGCGTGGAACAGATACTGCTGGACCAACCGGAGGTCGCGTCTGCGGCGCGACGCACCGGGCGCGGCGAGTTGGATGAACACACCCAGGGCGTGCATGCGACCGAAATCGAAGTACGTCTGCGTTCTGGCGATGGCGACACGAGCGCCCTCGTGGAGCGACTTCGTGCCGAGTTTGCGCAGGTCGCGGGTATGACGGTCGTCATTGGTCAGCCCATCTCGCATCGTATCGATCACATGCTGTCTGGCACGCGGGCCAGCATTGCGGTGAAGCTTTTCGGAAACGACCTGACGGAGCTTCGGCGCCTTGCTGCACAGGTTCAGGCCGCCATGGAAGCGGTGCCGGGCGTCGCTGACCTGGCGAATGACGACCAGGCAGACGTGCCATTCTTCTCGGTCGACTTTGACCGTGAAGCGCTGGCTCGCTACGGACTGGACGTGCGTTCGGTGTCTGATTCGCTGGCAACCGCGTTGTACGGGGCCGAAGCCGGGGTCGTGT
>JAGWVZ010000157.1 GCA_018970625.1 Myxococcales bacterium
TCCGTTGTCGTCCATCGCCAACATCGTTCGAGACGCGCGGCCGCACCAGATTGGCCGAGAGAACGGACAGCGTAAAATGGTCATCACCAGCAACGTAGCTTCGGGATATTCGCTCGGCGAAGTGGTCGATGCGGTGCGCGCTCGGCTCGACGAAGCGGTCGACGTTCCGCCCGGCTATCGATTGGAATTGGGTGGGCAGTTTGAAGCCGCCGAGGCGACGTCTCGCCGACTGATGTGGCTAGGCCTTGCTGTGCTGGCGGGCATGATGGTGTTGCTTTACATGGCGCTCCACTCTATCCGGGACACCGCGCTGGTGTTGTTGAACCTGCCACTGGCCTTGATTGGAGGCGTAGCGGGGGTGTGGTGGATGGGAAACACCCTGTCGGTCGCGTCGATGATTGGGTTTATGACTCTCTTCGGGATCGCGACACGAAACGGAATTATGCTGGTCTCGCACGTGCGGCACCTGATCGAGCAGGAAGGCGTTCGGGACGCGGCCGAGGCCGTTCGGCGCGGAGCGTCGGAGCGGTTGGCGCCGATTTTTATGACGGCGCTCGCGTCGGGCCTTGGGCTGGTGCCGCTGGTACTGGCAGCGGGTCGACCTGGCAGCGAGATCCAGGCGCCGATGGCGGCCGTCGTGCTGGCAGGACTGACCACGTCGACCATCCTGAACATGCTGGTGGTGCCCACCGCCCTGCTTCGATTTGGGTCGCCGCGCAAGCTGGTGGCAGCCATGTTGACTTGCGACCCTGCCGAGATAAGAGCAGCCCCATCAGTATGAGTGCCTGCCTGATGGAGGCGATATGGGCGCGTTGACGATTCACGAGCATCTGGCCCCGAACAACGATGGATGGTTGTTGCGATTGCGACAGGTCTACCATCCCGACAAGCTGAAGCCGACGTTGCGCCCGATCATGATCGTGCCTGGTTATGGCATGAATTCATTCATCTTTTCGTTCCACCCGCGCGGCACGTCGATGGAGGCGTGCCTGGCGGCAGAGGGTTTCGAAGTCTGGTCCGTGGACCTTCGCGCGCAGGGCGACTCACGCCCGATGGCAGGGCGGCGGAAGGCTCCGGCGCCGTCGATGCGCGGCTATGCCGATGTAGATTTAACCTCGGCGATTCATGCCGCGCTTTCGCGAACTCGTTCACGCGCCACGCAAATTGACCTGATTGGATGTTCGCTCGGCGGCACAATTTCTTACGCTCACGTGGCATTGCGACCGGATCACCGTGTGGGGTCGATAATTTCCGTGGGTTCACCGCTGCGCTGGCTTACGGTGCCGTCGATATTCAAGGCCGCATTTTTCTCACCGAAACTCGTAGGCATGGTCCCGATTACCGGCTCACGTTTTATGTTGAGCCGGCTCTTCCCTATTCTGGGGAAAGTCCCTGGCGCGCTGGATATTTATCTGAATGCAGCCCATGTCGATATCGCGGCGGCGCGCGAATTGACGAAAACGGTGGAAGACCCGCATCCCGGTGTGAATCGCGAACTTGCCGAATGGATCAATGCCACGGATTTATCGGTCGGTGGCGTAAACATTACCCAGGCACTTAAGCAGGTGGATATCCCGTTGCTGGTCATGATTTCAAATCGTGACGGCATCGTGCCCTCTGACTCGGCGCTGTCGGCAATGGGTGCATGGGGTGGCAATGACGTGTCGACCCACACCGTTGGCGATGACGAAGAATGGTTTGCCCACGCGGACCTGTTCATTGCCAATTCGGCACCCGAAAAGGTATTTACCCCCATCGCCGAATGGTTGCATGCGCGTCGGTCGTGAGGTTGTTGTGCGGGTGACCCTGTCGTTACTTGCGCTGTTTTCTGTCACGTGCACGGCGCCGGCGCCCGAGGCGCAAACCCTGAACGCAGGCCCGGGCCACGAGCCCAGCGCAACAGCCGGTTCATCCGCCGCCCTGCAATGGCTGCATGTGATAGTCGACCGGCTGCCGCAATGTCCCTACGGCATACCGTTCGAGCGGCCCATGGTCATTCAGCTGCTCTGGGATGACGTGCTTGTCGCATCGGCAGACAGTGCCGGAACCTCGAATGATGTCGAAAGCTTACGCGTGGCGCTGCATGTACCACAGGCGCAGCCCGGACGGTATACCCTTCGCATTGGTCAGTGTCCGTCGCTGTCGGACCCACAGGCCGCTCTGGCATGTGAATCACCAGAATGGGTATCGGAGCGCACGGTGCGGCTGGTGCCGGCCGGGATTGACGCGCCCGTCACAGTGCACCCGGGCACCATTCGCACCGTATGCCGCGATGGTTCAACGGCGCAGTATCCCTGAGTCTCGTCACTCTGAGCCGCTGCCCGCCAACCATTCCTGACTGGCATTGGAATAACCGGCTTTACAGGGCGGCTTGCAGGGCTGATGTTGCGCACGGTTCATTGTCCTGCACTGGTTTGAGAGCATGGAATCACAACCCCTTCCGTTTTTTGCCTGGTTTGGCGTTGATCAGGCCCTGGCCAGCCGCGTTCTGTTAAAGGCGCTGCAGCACGGTGGCGACTACGCCGACCTCTTCTTTGAGCACCGCTCCAGCGGCAGCATGATGCTGGATGACGGCAAGGTGCGCGACATCGACCGCAGCATCTACGCGGGCGTGGGGGTGCGCGTGTTGAAGGGCGACGCCACCGGATACGCCTATACCGAAGACCTGACGCCCGAGGGCCTGCTGAAGGCGGCGCAGACGGCTTCATCGATCGCTTCGGGTGGCGGCGCGCCGGACGGGCTGCACGTGCAGGGCGTGAGCGGACTGGACCTGTACCGCATTGAACGACCGGTGGCGGAGGTTGATGCGTTGACCAAACTGGAGCTGCTGCGTCGAGCCGAGCGCGCGGCCAAAGCGTACGACACCCGCATTACCCGCGTTGCCGTGTCGATGGTGGAAACGCAGAAAAATGTGCTCATTGTGACCAGCGACGGGCGATATGTGGCCGACTCGCAGCCGATGATTCGTTTCAACGTGCAGGCGACGGCCGAGCAGGCAGGTCGTCGTCAGTCGGGTATGGACGGCGGCGGCGGCCGATTTGGCATGGAGTATTTTGATGCGCACAGCCCCGAGGCGCTGGCCGAAAATGCCGCGCGCATCGCCGTGACCATGTTGGATGCGAAGGAGGCACCGGCCGGACGTTACCCGGTGGTGCTGGGCGCTGGCGATTCCGGTATTTTGCTGCACGAGGCGGTTGGTCATGGTCTGGAGGCCGACTTTAACCGCAAGAAAACCAGTAATTACAGCGATCGCATCGGCGAGCGTGTCGCTTCGGACCAGTGCACGATCGTGGACGACGGCACGATAACGTCGAGTCGCGGCACGATCAATGTGGACGACGAGGGTAATTTGCCGCAACGCAATATGTTGATTGAGAACGGTATTCTGCGCGGCTACATGCACGACAGACTCTCGGTTCAGCATTTTGGTATTTCGCCGAGCGGCAACGGGCGACGTCAGGATTATCGGCATATTCCGCTGCCGCGCATGACCAATACGCTGATGCTCGCCGGCGAGCATTCGCCAGAGGAAATCATTGCTTCGGTAAAATTCGGGGTTTTCGCCCGTTCCTTTTCAGGCGGTCAGGTCAATATCAGCAATGGCGACTTTGTATTTTCTGTGACCGAAGGTTACCTCATTGAGGATGGTAAAATTACGGCTCCGGTGCGTGATGTGAATCTGATTGGAAACGGCCCCGATGCGATGACGCGCGTCTCGATGGTCGGCAATGACTTTGAATTGTCGGACGGTCGCTGGACCTGCGGCAAGGACGGTCAGAGTGTTCCCGTTGGTGTCGGCGTGCCGACGATTCGTATCGATGAAATTACCGTTGGCGGCAGCAGGACAAACGCATGAAATCCACACTGCAACAACTGGCCACTGATGTGGTCGAAATGGGTCTGGCGGCGGGTGCCACTGCCGTCGAAGTCAGCGCGGACCAGAGCACGCATACCGAGCTCGAAGTGCGCAATGGCGCGATTGAAAACCTGCAGCAGGCCGGCTCACGCGGGCTGAATATTCGGGTGTGGAAGGGTGACCACTCCGCATCCACCTACACCACAGACACGTCACCCGCGGCCATTCGGGCGCTGCTACACGACACACTCGCGCTGGCTCCGTACACCGATGCCGTTCCCGAGCAGGCGCTGCCCAATCGCGAATGGCTGGCCACCGAGTTTCCCGATTTCGATCAGTACGACCACAGCATGGCCGAGCTTACGCCGGACCAGCGGCTGAGCAGGGTGCTCGAAGCGGAAGACGCGGCGCTCTCGTTTGACCCGCGCATCACCACGTCTGCCGGTGCGTCGTGGTTCGATGCAGCGGGCGAGCATGTGCTGGCAAATTCACTCGGATTTGTGCACCGGGTTCTGCGTACATCCGCGCAAATGGCGGTGCAGGTGATCGCCGACGACGCAGACTGGAAAAAACGCAACGGCGCCTGGCACAGTGGTGCCTGCCACCTTGCTGATCTGCAGGACGCAGCATCCGTCGGTCGGCGAGCAGCCGAGAAGGCGCTGCATCAGCTGGGCGCCGGCCCTGTACCCACCCGGAAAATCCCGGTCGTTTTCGACCCGTATATGGCGGGTGCGCTGCTCGGGACCCTGATCGGATGTATGCGTGGGTCTGCCGTGGAGCGACGGTCGTCGTACCTGCTCGACAGCATGGGCAAGCCCATCGCGTCGTCGCTGCTGACGGTTGTGGATGACCCCACGTTGACGCGGCGTTCCGGCTCGCGTGCCTGTGACAGTGAAGGGGTCACCAGCCGCCGCACGCCGCTGATTCAGGAAGGGGTGCTGCAAACCTGGTTGCTGGGAACGTACAGCGCGCGCAAGCTGGGGCTGCTGCCCACGGGCCACGGCAGCGGCGAATCGGTCGCATCGCTTCTGGTTCAACAGGGTGAACATAGCGTCGAAGAACTGATCGCTAGCATTGATTACGGGCTTTTTGTGGAATCCATGATGGGCTTCGGCTTCAACGCGGTCACCGGTGATTTCAGCCGCGGCGCAGCTGGTCGCCTGATTGAAAACGGAAAACTGACTCGCGCGGTGAGTGAGGTGACGCTGTCGGCGAACTTCACCGATTTATTCGCGCGCATCGATGGTCTGGGCAACGATGCCCCGCGCGACCGTGCGGTACAAAGCCCCTCGATGCGCGTCGCTGAGATGACGCTCGCCGGCTCGTGAAACAACAATGCCCGCTCCGTGAATTTCGCGGAGCGGGCACAACGCACGTGAGAACTGGCTCAGAGGCTCGGAATACGGGGCCTTCTTGCACACTGCTGCCGATGACTCACACCCGATTTTCAGGGCAGCATTCCGGTTCGTCGGATTGCGAATTTCAGGGCCGTACTTCGTACACTCGGCCGTCGAGCTGGAATCGAACAATGGTGCCAAGCGCGAAGATGTCAGCGATCTCGGGGTGCTCGTTGAGCAGGCGGAAGTAGGCGTCGCTGAAGGGGGCGAGCGTGACATCGACCGAACGCGACTCGGTGCCGGATTCCATCCAGACGCCCTGCCGGTTGCTGAAGGATCGTCCTGTTACAGCACGCACGTTGCTGGGCGAATCGGTGACCGTCTGTGAGCGGTTACGCTGGTTCCAGGCAATCGAGTCTTCGACAGCCGCCTGACCCACTTCGGAGCGTGCGTCGCGCGACGGTGCAGCCGCAGCAACGCCCGATGCCGCGTTCATGCCTCGGGCTCTGACGGCGCCACCCGCAATATCGAGACCAGCTGGCGCCGACTGGGGCATGGAGGTAGCCGGCGGTGCCGGCGCGAAATTCGCCGCCTCCTCGTCAGCGTCACCACGCCCGGGACGGCTCGTAGACGCTGCGCGTGTCGGGCCCGAAGGAGCGGGGTCAGCGAAGGCGGTGTTGTCGTAACCGGGTTCGGTGGTCAGGTAGCTGGTGTAGGGCGTGACAATGTTCCATCGCGTGGCCAGTGCCATGATCTCCGGCACATTATCGGCGTTTTCACCGCGCTGCTGAATTTGTCCCAGCAGAGTGTCGATGCGACGGGTGGCCCACAGATTTCCGATGAAGTCGCGATCACCTCGCGCGCCGGTTGTAAAATCAAGTTCATGGCGCAATTCGATGCGTTCGCGCCCTGCCCGCCCCACCACGCGTACGGTGGCGTCGCTTCCACCTTCGTAGCGACCGAATACGGTGACCTGACCATCACGATACAGGTCAGGCATGGGGCTCGGGTGTACCTGCTGCACTTCGACGCCAGCAAACTCCAGCTCCAGGGCGGTCAGCAGCGGGTCGCCGATGCTCGCATAAAATGTGCCGACAATATCGCCAATTTCTTCATCGGGACGCACATACCCGGACTCCCCGCGCCCTGCGCGCGCCATGCCGTCCAGCAGTCTGGTGTTTACGTCGTAGCCGAGCCCGAACGAGAAGATGCGACGGTCGTGGCCGTTTACGCCGGAGGCAGCGGAGCGAATAATGGTATCGATATTGGTATTTCCCTCGGTGGGGACACCGTCGGTAAGAAACAGAATCACGTGCGGACGGTCCTCTGAAGCGGGGTCTTCCACGGCACGCTCGAGGGCGCCCGAGATATTGGTGTTGCCCTGTGCCTCCAGGTCAGACACCCACTGCAACGCCTCGCTCTGGTTCGACCGGGACGCGAGTCGAGGCTCGTCGAATACGGAGCGAACGCCGGTCGAGAAAGAGATCACATTAAAGGTATCTTCGGTTCGTAATTGTCCGATCATTTGCCGAAGCGAATCGCGGGCCTGGTCCATTTTAACGCCGGCCATTGAACCGGAGGTGTCGATGACGAATGTGACCTGCTTGGGCAGAACTTCCAGGTGAGCCAGCTGTTCAGAGGGCGTCAGCGTGAGCATGAAATACCCGTCGCTTCCGTCGTCAGGGTCCCATGTGAGCAGCGAAGCGCCAACATCGTCACCTCCACGATTGATGTAGAGTTCGATGTCTTCGCCGGTCGACGCCGCTGTGGTTCGCCAGTAGGCGTGGTGCAGCTGGTCGCCACCGTCGAACTCCATGTGCTGCCGTGGGGAATACACCCGCTGAATGGGAGTCTGGCTGAGAATGGCCGCCTCAAACTCGAACTCACCGATAGTCGCGCCCATGGATTCGTCGAGCGGATACACGTACTGTAAGTCGGTACCGACCTGCTGCAGCACCGAGGCATATTCGATTTCAACGGTCTGACTGCCACGGGCGGGAATTGGAAAAATGCGGGCCTGAAAGAGGTCCTGGTCCACATATTCCAACAATCCCGGGTCCTGCATGCGGCGCACAATGCCTTCGTAAATAGCGCGTGCTTCGTCACGCCCTGTTACTCGACCCTCGATGCGCTCCCCGTTCATCCACAGCGCAAATTCGGTCGTGGCTGCGCCTTCCGGCACCGCAAAATAGTAGGTGGCCTCAAGCTGCTGATCGGTATTGTTTTCAAATACCTGGGTCACGTGTGTGACCGCTGCACGGTCGTCGATTTCGACCACCACCTGCTGCTCGGCCAGACGCAACGCCGGCAGTCGGTCGTCCTGCGGCACGAGCAGGCCGAACGCGTCGGCCTCGCTGGGCGTCAGCAGTTGAATGACGGCCAGGGCCAGAGTGGTGGCACCCGTGAGGGCAACACGACAGAAATCAGAACGGCGCAACATGGCTGGGGTACGCATAACCTCTCCACACGATGGTCAATGGGCGTGGAGAGGTGGAACGGAGCCCGACAGAATTCGGTTTGTTCGCTCCGCAACATGCCGTGTTTTATTCGTTTCAGGCATGATGTCAGACGGTTGCGGTGATTCGGTGGCCAG
>JAGWVZ010000158.1 GCA_018970625.1 Myxococcales bacterium
GCTGAGCTCGAGGGCCTTGCGCTGTTCCAGTCCACGGGCTGCACGAGCTGCCATAGCGGCGCTGGTCTGGGTGGTTCGAGTTATCAGCGCATGGGGCTCATCGAAAATTACTTCGAGGATCGCGGCAACCTGACCGACGCTGACAACGGACGCTTCAACGTGACGCAAAATGAAGAAGACCGGCACAAGTTCAAGGTGCCAATTCTTCGGAACATCACGCTCACGGCCCCGTACTTTCACGACGGCTCACACACTGACCTCGGCGAAGCGGTACGCACGATGGCGCGTTATCAGCTGGGCAAGACCCTCACCGATGGCGAAGTGACGTCGATCGTGGCGTTCCTGGGCACCCTTGAGGGCGAAATGCCCACGTTGAACATACCGCCGCTTCCGGCTTCGCGCTTTGCTGCCGCGCCGGCAGATGGCTCGGCGGCTCCCTCAGCAGGCTCGGGTGCGCCGGCCGATGGTTCAGCGGCCGCAGCGCCGGCCGAGGCTTCGGCAAAACCCGACGAAGGCTCGGCGGCGATTCCGGCAGTCGCACCCTGAAGCGGGCCTGAGTCCGCTGTCCCGGCTGCTGTTTGCGACTCGCGCGCAACGCGGCGTACGTGGGCAGCGCCCAAGGCTCCAGACAACCCAGCGTCAGGGGCGTCAGCGCCGCGTCATTGACGGGAGCGGCGCGAGTCGGGCACCATGCCGACCTGCGCCGTACCGTTCGGTGCAGCGCTCGCCTTCCCCATCAGCCCCGTTTGGTCATGCGCGACATTTGCGCTGCGGCTGTATCTGCCGCCCTGGACTTTGGCGCGTCGTACGCCGACGCCCGAATTGTGTTGAGCCATAGTCGTCAGCTTGCATCTCGTAATGGGCTGCTGGCGCAAATGGATGACGAGGTCACGGCCGGCATCGGCATTCGGGTGCTCGTTGGTGGCGCCTGGGGATTCGCCTCGGCGTCGGGCACCACGTTGGATGTCGCGTCGGACACAGCCTGGCGCGCGACCGAGGTGGCCCGAGCGTCTGCGCTGGTACAACGCCGCCCTGTCAGCCTTCCAGCGGTAACGCCAGTCACCGGGACGTGGCGAACGCCGGTTCAAACGGATCCCTTCTCGGTCGGGTTGGCCGAGATCGTGGAGTATCTGCGTAGCGCCGAGGCCGGCATGCGAGTGGACCCGCGCGTTCGGGTATCGTCGGCCATGACCACGGCTCGACGGCAGAACGTCTGGCTGGTGACCTCGGAAGGTACTGATATCGAACAGGAATTCACGTGGACTGGCGCAGGACTGAGCGCGGTCGCCACAAACGGCGACGATGCGCAGGTGCGTTCTTTCCCCAACTCTTTTGGTGGACAGACGCAGGGTGGCGGTTGGGAGGTGGTCCAGAATCTGAATCTGCTGGCGCGCTGCGATCAGGTGGGTTGGGAAGCGGTCGAGCTGTTGTCGGCCGACGAGTGCCCGCGCGAACGCACACAATTGATTCTGGATACGACGCAGCTGGCGTTGCAGATTCATGAGTCCATCGGGCATGCTGCCGAGCTGGACCGGGTGTACGGTCATGAGGCCGCGTTCGCAGGAGGAACGTACCTTGGTGACGATCGTCTGGGTACGTTTCAGGTGGGCTCCGAGCACGTGAACATCTCGGCTGACGCGACGCTGGACGGCGCGCTGGGCACATTCGGCTGGGACGATGAAGGTGTGGCGGCGCAACGTTGGATGCTGGTCGAGCAGGGTCGCTTCACCGGCTACCTGGATTCGCGCGAGACGGCGGCACGGCTGGGCCAAACCCATGCCGCCCAGGGAGCGCCCCACGGAGCGTGCCGCTCGGCGGGTTATCACCGCCTGCCGCTGGTACGCATGGTGAATGTGTCTCTGGAGCCGGGTAACGCCGGGACGCTGGAAGACCTGATTCGGAACACCGAGCGCGGTATTTATATGGAGACCAACAGCAGCTGGTCGATTGATGACCGTCGGTATAATTTCCAGTTTGGTTGCGAGCGCGGATATTTAATTGAAAATGGCGTTCGGGTGAAACTGCTGAAAAACCCGAGTTATGCGGGAATCAGTCCACAATTCTGGAATTCCTGCGATGCGGTGTGCGATGCATCGGAGTTTCGTCTGTGGGGTCTGACAAATTGTGGCAAAGGTCAGCCGGCTCAATTGATGGCCATGAGTCATGGTTCTTCGCCGGCCCGCTTTCGGGACATTGAGGTCGGTGTAAGCCGCCGTGGAGGTCGTTGATGAACCTTCGAACCGAAGAAATCATCGCCCGCATTGAGAGCGCGCTACGGCATGCCTCGCACGAGGAGTGCGAGCTGGTGTTGCAGGGAGGCCGCACCAGTCTGACCCGATTCGCGGAAGGCGAAATTCATCAGAATGTGGAAGAATCGCGGCTGCAGCTTCGGGCGCGGGTGTGCCAGACGACGTGGAGCGCGTCGCCTCGCGTGCGCATGGGTTCGGGTGCCACGACCGATTTATCGGATCAGGGCATCGCGACTGCGCTCGACAAGGCAGCAGAGTTGGCCTCGTTTGCCCCCGAGCGCGAAGAATATCCGGGGCTGGCCCCGCCGGGCGCAGCAGCGGGTGGCAGTTCGGTGCCCTATACCGGGCATCATGACAGGGCGACGGCCGAATCCGACGCCGGTTTTCGAGCCAACGAGGTGGCGCGGGCGATTCTTCCGGCGATGCGGATGGGATACTCTGCGGCGGGATATTATCGCATTGTGGAGGGTGGTTTCGGCGAATATGGCAATCCGCAGACCATTGCGGTGGGCAATTCCATTGGCGTTCGACAGGTATATGTCCCCACGACGGTGGATATGATGTGCTCGGTAAGCACGCCGGGCGGCGGCACGGGATGGGCGGTGGCGTGGGGCGTTTCACGCGATCACATCGATGCCGAAGCGGTCGGGCGAACTGCGTACGAAAAGGCGCGCGCGTCGGAACGGCCCGTCATGCTGGCACCGGGCGACTATCGGGTGCTGCTTGAACCGGCCGCCGTGGCTGAACTGATTCGTTTTCTGATTCCCAGTTTCAGTTTGCGGGCAGTACGCGAACAGCGCTCGATTTTTCATTCGCGCTGGGGTGGACGTATGGCCGCCGAGCTGGTTCACCTGACAGCCAACCCGCATCACGAGCTGCTGCGGTTGCGCCCGTTCGATGATGAGGGTCTGGAGAGCATGACACTGCCCCTGCTCGAGGCCGGCTTTCACCGGGAATTAACGGTGGGCTGGACCGAGGCACGTGCGCTGCAGAGGCCGTCAAACGGATATAGCCCGTTGCAACCGTCGGCCGCTGACGCGGTTCCGAGAGGGCTGGTGCTGAGTGGCGGTCAGGGAACGGTGGACGACCTGCAGCGTCGACATCCTCACTGCCTGCGCATTACACGGTTGTGGTACAACCGGTTTGTAAATCCTTTGCTGACGACAGTAACCGGTATGACCCGGGATGGGTTTTTCGAAATGCGAGGTGCTGACATCTATCGGGCGCTGGTCAATATGCGATACAACGTCAACGTATTCGAGCTGTTGAACCAGACGCTGGATATGTCCGAGGGTGTTCGCATGGGAGACACGGTGGTACCGGCGCTGGTATGTGATGGATTTACGCTGAGTAGCAGCACCGTGAGCACATGAGGCGACGAGAGTTTTTAAGCCTGGCGCTCGCGGTACCCGTCACAGGCTGGGGCGTCGCGGCGTGCGCGGTCTCTCGATCGCAACGAGGCGAAGAGCTGGCCACCGACGTACCAACCGCTCTGGAGGCACGTTATTCTGACCCGCCTGGCGAGGATGTCATTCAGGGCGTCGCTGATACACCGTCTCCCGCCTGGCACCTGGTTTATGCGTCCATGCCCCAGCCCGGAGAGCGCCTTGTTTGGTGAATTCAGCGTGCAACGACGCAACAGTAAGGCCATTGCGACCGCCCTGCTGCTGACGGGGGCCTTGATATTTCTTCGCTTCGGCGAGTGTGGAAAATCGCGAGACCTCGCGTTTGCCACTGCGGATCTGGCGTTGTGCAAGTGGTTCAACGGCGACGCCGCAGGTGCAGCGGAAGAGGCGCGTAATGCGCTGCGGCTATCGCCCGATACCGGCTGGCTGGCCTTTGTTTATCGGGTGACATTGAGCCCGGAGACAGCCCCTGGCCCTTTTCACGAGGCCGATGAAATGCTGGAACATTTTCGCGGTCATCGCGGATTTACGGGGAGCGACGCTGCGAAGGACGCGATTCCGATGCTGATTCGGGACCACGCGCAGAGCGACGTGTCGGAGAGCCGGGCGATGGGGTGGAACCGTGTCGCGGATCGCCTTGCCACCTGCCCTGCCACCGCTCCCTGACCATGGACTGCGGCGGGCCGCACGCGATGCAGCCGTTCAGGGTTCGGAATGATTCACCTGCAGCGCCTGTCGGGCTTGCTGTGCAGGAATCTCAATAAAGGCCCGATGAAGCGCGCGACAGGCGTCGTCGACCTGGTCCAGCGAGACCACCGCGATCACCGCATCGCGCGAGAGATGAATGGCCACAGGCAGGATATGCGTCTCGGCAAGAGCCCGCAGGGCAAATGGAATCACGGCTGGCCAGGTGCCCGCGCCGAGTCCGACCGCCGACGCAGTGCCCACGCTCTGACGAACGGTGACTCGTCCGCCAGCGACCTCCTGAATGGCAGCCACAAGTCCGCCAGGGTCAGCTTCATTCTCGGTCGCCAGCAGAAGCTCGAGGGTACTGTTGGTGCGATGGGCAAAGGCGATGGAGGTGTGCTCGATGAGCTTCATGACGGCCAGCTCTTCGTCCATGTTACCGGCGACCAGATCCAGCGTCACATGAAGCCGATGGCGCGAACCAGCGACGCCGTGCACCCCGAACCCTGCTTCGCGTGCCGCCGCATCTTCGAGCATGCCATCGACGCGTCGAATGACGGTGTGGCCTGACTGATCAAAGGTAGACCGGGCGTAGATGGCAATCTGGCGGCGGCGGGCAAATTCGACCGCCTGCGCATTCAGCACCCGGGCCCCCTGCCGGGCGAGCTCCTGCATTTCTTCGTAACTGATCTCGTCGAGGCGCTGAGCAGACTCGACCACGCGCGGGTCAGCAGACCAGACGCCGGGAACATCGCTATAAATGTCGCATGCCTCGGCGGACAGCGCCGCCGCGAGCGCGACCGCTGTTGTGTCGGAGCCGCCTCGCCCGAGAGTCGTTATTTCGCGGCGATAGCTGGTGCCCTGATAACCGGCAACAATGACAATCTTGTCGCGTGCCAGCTCGTCCTGAATTCTGAACGGTCGGACATCAATAATGCGTGCCGCAAAATGGTGGTCATTTGTCAGAATTCCGACCTGACTGCCGGTGAATGAGATGGCATTTTCACCCAGGGCGGCAATCGCGGTGCTGAGCAAAGCCATCGATATTCGCTCACCCACGGAGAGCAGCATATCGAGCTCACGCCGGGGCGGGTCGCTGCTGACCTGCCGTGCAAGCGCGAGGAGCTCATTGGTGGTGTTTCCCATGGCCGAGACCACCACAACCACGGCAAATCCCTGCCGACGGGTGGCGACAATGCGCTCGGCGATCGCCTGAATCTTTTCGACGGTGGCAACCGAGGAGCCTCCATATTTCTGCACAATAATGCGCACAATAAACTCCGAAGAAAAGTGCAGGCCTGACGAAGAATCAGTTTACGAAGGGCTGGGCTCGATGCTGTCAGCCCATGCGTCGGCCATGGCAAAGAAGTCATCGCCCCCAAAGAAAATAACCTGGTCACCCGGCACCACAACCGAGCGAAGCCAGTCGACAATATGATTCTGGTCGGGGATGTGTTTTACAAGCAACCCACCGTCCTGCAGCAGCCGAACGACGAATTCGGTATCAACACCCGGGATCGGGTCTTCGTTGGCGGCGTACATGGTGGTGATGACCACGGTGTCGGAGCCTTTGAATGCCGTGGCATATTCTTCGCGCAGGTAATTGGTGAGGGTGTACCGATAGGGTTTAAATACCGAATAAACCTTTCCATGAGCGAGGTCGCGTGCACTCTCCAGCACTTTTCGAATCGCGGTGGGGTGCGAATTATAGTCTTTGACGAGGGTAATTCCGCCGGCCTGCCGAATGGTGAACCGATTTTCGAGCCCCCGACATGCTGCGAGTCCCCGACGCATGGACTCGACAGGCACACCGAGACGATGCGCCACGGCGATGGCGCCCATGGCGTTGACGATGTTGTATCGTCCTGCGAGGGGCAGCGTGAAAATACCGAGCGATTCGCCCCGCGCAAACGCTTCGAATTTCAGGGGAAGCTGTGAGGTGTCCACCGCCCTGCCCTTGTAATCGACATCGGTTTCCACGCCATAGGTGGTCGCGGGCTTGTTGACCATGGTGAGCAGACGGCGATTTCCGGGGCAGTCACCATTCACGTACAGATGTTTCAGCGCGGGGCCCTGATTGACCACCTCGGCCATGGATTCGATGATGTGGTCCAGGTCGCGGTAATAATTGAGGTGGTCTGCTTCGAGGAAATTACAGACGAGGTCGTTGACGGGGACATTGGCATGCGAGCCGTCGGACTCATCGACTTCCACCACCATCCATGTGCCGCTGCCAGCCCGGGCGTTGGTCTGAAACTGGGTAAGGAAGCCGCCGATGATAAAGCCGGGCTGTTGGTGGTCAGCGTCGAGAATGCTGGCGACCATGGCCGAAATCGTTCCCTTTCCGTGGGTGCCTGTGACGCCCACACTGCGGTACTGGCTGACGAACCAGGCGAGGAGCTCACTGCGGTGCAGGATGGGCAGGTGACGGCGCTGCGCTTCCACAAGCTCCACGTTATGCGGCGGAATGGCTGTAGAGACAACGACCCGGTCAACGCCGTCGAGGTGTTCAGGTCGGTGACCGATGTAAACGGTAGCGCCCTCGTTTCGCATGCCGATGGTCAGTCTTGACTCGCGAACGTCGGAACCGGAGACCCTGAATCCCATGCCGAGCGCAATTCTGGCCACCGCTGAGACGCCAATGCCGCCGATGCCAAGAAAGTGAAGCGAAGAACCGGGAGCGATGGGATCCATAATGCACCGGAGAGTGCGGGCTTGAACTCAAGGGGCGTTGCGCCTAGTGTTGGGCGCGCATTTCGCCCTTGTGGGGCATCCTGTCAACCGTGCGTTCCATGCGAATTTCAGTTGCAAGTGTTGGTCTGGTGATGGGGTTGGGTCTTGTGGCTGCCTGTCAGCGCATTCAGGAACCAACACCGACGATCACGCAGGACCAGTGGCGGCGCATTCAGGACAATGTGCTTGAGGAGTCCGAGCTTCCGACATTGTCGCACCCCGTGAATGCGGTGTTCGGCAGCCATTTCGAGCTGATCGGCTGGGACATGGCGAATGAGGACGCGCGCGCGGGCGAAGAGATTCGCATCACCTACTATTGGCGCGTGCTCGAGCCTACGCCGACGCAGAGGTGGCGCATTTTCGTGCATCTGGACTCGTCAATGCGACAGAATCTGGACCACGAGGCAGTCATGAATGCGTACCCGACGACCTACTGGAACGCCGGGGAGATCATCCGCGACGAGGTGGTCGCGACGCTGAATGACCGCATGGCCGATGGCGAAGTGAAGATGTACATCGGGTTCTTTAACGAGGACGACCGATTGCCTGTTGGCCGGGCGGGCGAAGGTGCCGTTCAGGACGACGGGCGGCTTTACATTGGCAGCTTTACGGCCAGCTCGAACCCGTATGAGATTCGTCGCTGGACCGGTGCGTTTACGCTTGATGGTCAGCTGGACGAGAGCGCGTGGGACCGCGGCGAGCAGAC
>JAGWVZ010000159.1 GCA_018970625.1 Myxococcales bacterium
AACTGCAAGCGCCGCAGCAGCACACCAGCCAGTCACCGCTGCGACAAGTTGTCGCATCGTGGTCCACCTCACGGCGAGTCTGACCGCGCCCGCACAGCCCGCCATCCTGTCAGGGCCGACATCACGACCAGCAGCTGCACCCCGATCGTCAGCGCGGCCACCGCTGGCCACCCACCCCACTGCCACAGACCTGCGGGCGCAACCGCCCCTGCCGACCCACCCAGATAATAGGCCGTCAGATAGAGCCCCGAGGCGCCGGCACGACCCGCCGTTGCCCGTGCACCCACAAACGACGACGCCGCAGCCTGCGCGACAAAAACTCCGCAGGAGGCGGCTCCCAGACCCAGAATGATGGTCGGTAGCCAGTCTGGCAGCGTCAGCAGCACGCCCACCACGGAAACTCCCATGCCCACGCACATCACCCACAGGTGACCCCGGGTATCCAGCGCCCTGCCACCGATGGGTGTAAACACCAGTCCCAGAAGGTACACCACAAACAGCATCGACAGCGGTGTCGGGCCCAGTCCAAACGGCTCGGCGTCGAGCCGAAAGGTCATGTAGGTAAATGACGAAACCAGCGAGAAAAGCACGCCAAAACCGGCCACATAGGCTGCAATCAGTCGCCGGTCGCGCAGCGGACTCAGCATTCGGGAGACCGACCACCCCAGCACAGGTCGGAAATAAACAGAGGCGGGTAATTTCCAGGTCAACAAACTCGCAGCCAGCAACGACACCAACCCCAGCGCGGCCAGAGCGCCACGCCAACCGGCAAGCGGCTCGACCAGCCCTGCAATGAGCCGACCTGTGAATCCACCCAGCACCGTGCCGGTGACGTAGCCCGCCAGTGCCGCCCCGGGCCGGCTCGGCGATTCCTCGGCTGAATAGGCCATCGCGGTCGCCAACATTCCGGCGGTCGCCACGCCCTGCAGAAAGCGCAGCACCAGAAGCCATGTCGGGTTCGGTGCAAACGTGGTGCTCGCGGTAAGGAGCGCGGTGAGCCAGGCCGATGTCAGCACCACGCGTCGCCGTCCGTGCGTATCGGACCACGCGCCAACAAATGGGGCCGCGATGGCGATGCCAAAAGCCAACGCCGAGACCAGCCCGGCAGCCTCGGCGACACCGACACCGAAATCGCGCGCCAGAGTGGGCAGCAGCGGCTGTGGAGAATACACCCCCAGAAAAGCGGTGACCCCCAACAGCCAGAGCACAGCGTCGGATGGCGGCGCAGGTGCAGATGACACGGCAGCCGGAGACTGGTCAGGAGCGATCGACATGTGGAGAGGCGCCGAGCTGGTCCAGAGACAACGATACGAGGCGCCACAGGCGCCGCATCACCGTGGCGGATGTAACACACCCCGGACGCAGTTGCATGGCTGCGATGACTCTGCCGCCGGGAGCAGATTTCACGGCAGGTGGAACACTCAGTAACGCGAATCGTCGTACGTGACGTCGTAGCCTGTCGTTGCACCTGGCGGGTGCAGGCCAGTGACCTCGCAATCGGTGGTTCCGTCTGGTGCGCGGGTGGTCAGAATATCAGTGACGCGCCACATGGCGCCCACCTGCCTGCCTCGACCGGTAAAGGCGGGCACAATATCGGGGGCCGCGCCAAAGGTAGCTTTCAGACGCCCGCCACAATACACATTGACCAGCGGTCGGGCGATTGTGCCGGTAAAGTTGTGCACCATGACCCGAAATCCATCGCCGACATTTGGATTATCTACATTGATATTTTCGGGAACACCGGTGCCTTCCGAGAGATTATTGTCAATATCGAGTCGCGGGTTGGCACAATAACCCAGCCGAACCCACTGCGTTCCCTGCGGACCACCGGAACAATTTTCAATGGGAGAATTACCATAACCCCAGTTGGCGCGTGAAGACGCGCCGCGCAGCGTCGCTTCGCAGTTGTACCAGGAGCAGGCGTCGGTCGTAGGCTGAAACACATCACCCAGCGGTCCGTACCAGTTCTGCGGTGTTGATGTGCGCATCATCATCAGATCAAGGTCCTGCGTGGTACTTTCGGGGTAACACATCTCAATACGAATACCGGGACCCACGACATGAATCACCCAGGTGCACTCAAATATACCCGTGGGCGTTGTTACGCGAAGAGTGACCGTATAACTGCCCGAAAGTGAGGGGGTAAAAATGGCATTCTGAGAATTTGCCCCGGTCAGGGTAAAGCTGTTGCGTCCCACGACGATGCCATCACAGGGACCGCCCTGAATGGTCCAGCTCCAGGCAGACGCCGGCCCTGAATAGAAATCAGAACCCGTCAGCGGATAATCCGTAAAAGGCAGGGCGTCGGGCGTTCGCGGATCGTCAGGCCCGGGACAACTTCCCCCGTCGATGCAGGTGCCCACCTCATCGACACAGCCGTTACAGTCGTTGTCGAGGGTATCGCAGACCTCGGGACGTGGTGAGCGTCCTCCCTCGCATTCACCCCACAGGAACGACCCGCCCGGGCCGGTGATGCAACGCTGTGTTCCTTCATCGCATGCGCCCGTCGAGACACGCCCGGGCGGTCCGGCAAAGCAGGGCTGCACTTCACCCACCTTGCAGTTGCAGTTCTCGTCGATGGTGCCGTCACAATCGTTATCGAAACCATCGCAGTCGCCGTTCGCTCCCTCGTCGTAGGACGCCAGACAAAGAGGTGGCACAATCGAGGACTCCGGACAGATCACCCGGTCCACGGTGCCCTCTGCGTCGGTTTCGTACACTCCGGCCCCGTCCGTGAGAGCGTCAGGGTCAACATCAGGCGGTCGAGTGGCGTCAGGGTCGGGAACCACGGCAGCGTCGGTCGGCTCCGCGTCGACAATCTCTCCGGCGTCGGTCAGGGACACCCCGTCCGAATCCTGCGCATCAGGACCGTCAGCGCTGTCCGGAACGCTCGCGTCCTGCTGCACACCGGCGTCGGAATCCACTTCGCCCTGCCCATCCTCCTCATCGCCCACACCGGGCCGACCCGAATCGCGTGAGGGCCGACCTTCTTCTTCGAGGTCAGGGGTACCTGTGGCATTGCCCGAACAGGCCGCCCACAACAACGTCGCGATGGCTGCTGTCATGATACGCCCGGACAAATAGCCGAACGAACGGGAACACACAGGCGAAGCGGCCATACAAACCTCGGTTACAACAGGATTTGTGTGGTATACGCGCCCCCCGAAGGATGGGCAAGCCAGCGCCGCTTGCGTCTTCGAGACGCGCATCAAAGGTTGTGCGGTGGATGCGCCAGAGGGATTGCCCGGCGTTGTCAGGGCATCTTCAGGGCTCGTCGTTCGCTTGTGGCGAATCGGGGTTTTCGACCCGGCCATCGCCGTGAATGGCAAACCGTCCCTTTTCTCGAGGATGTACCGGATCGGAAGACGCGAATGGCCACCGTCCGAACCTGCCCTGTTGGTATTCGGCAAACGCCTGCTCGATCTCAGCGCGCGAGCTCATGACAAACGGCCCGTATTGCGCGACCGGCTCGTTGATGGGACGGCCCTGCAACAACAGCAGCTCCGACTCGACGTCTCCGTTTTGCAGCAACAGGGCGTGCTCGGGGTGAACGCGTACACGATGTTTGCCCGTGATCAGGTCTCCGGCGATGCGGAGCTGACCACTGCTGAAGGTGTACAGCGCGCGGTTGAGCCCAGCGAGCGTGGCGGGGAGGGTCCACGTGGCCTGAGGCGCCAGCTTGATGGTGGCGATCGCCACGCCGTTGTTTGGGTTTGCGGCCCACGAGTCCGGTGGTGCGGCAGGCGCGTTGAGTCCGGCCAGTGAGCCCACCGAGACTGTCACCTGTACCGCACGGCCAGCTTCATCGGTAAAGGTCATGTGCGGCTGGGTTTCGCGCCACAGCATCGAGAAATGCGGGGCCACGAGCTTGGAACGGCGCGGAAGGTTCAGCCAGATCTGAAAGAGCTCAGCCGTGTTCGGACCAGCCGGATCTCGAAGCGGGAACATTTCACAATGTTCAACACCACGGCCGGCGGTCATCCATTGGGTGTCGCCTGCGCCAAATCGTGAAGTGGCCCCCATGGAGTCGCTGTGGTCAATGAAGCCGCTGCGGACGACCGTGATGGTCTCGAAGCCACGATGCGGGTGCTTCGGAAAACCCGGTACGGTGGTACCGTGGTACATGTTCCATCCCTGAATGCCGGCAAAATCCTGACCGAGCTGCCGCCCTGCAAGCGACGCCGCAGGGCCCATTTTTTCGTTACCGGCAGGATAGTGGTCCACGTGGTGGACACAAAAGAGGAAGGGATCGAGGGTTTGCCAGGGAAAACCGAGCGTCTCGACAGCGAGAATGGAGGCCGATGTCATTGGGCACCCGTCGCGAATCGCGAGAAGAGAGAGACCTGTCAGAGGTGAGAGCAGCGTAGAGGTTCGCTTTCGGGAACCCACCACACGCCAGAGCACGCCTTCCCCATGCGGTGAGTTGCACGCATGAAACGCGTCAGGCAACGCTGGGCGATCGATCAGTTGCCGATGCGTACCTGACCCGAGGATCCGGTCACACCGTTGCCACCGATGCCGATGGCCGTATTGCTGGAGTTACCGCCCGAACCACCCGAGCCGCCCGTAGCGGTGGCAGCCGCGACGTCGAAGGTGTTGCTGGTCGAGTACGTGGGCGAGACAGAGCCGGGGCGAGAGACCCAGATGTCGTACGAGACACCGCCGGCACCACCGCCGCCGCCACCTGCGTGACCACCGCGACCGCCGACGCCGCCGGGCGCGCCTGGCACCAGACAGAACGAGTAGTTCTCACCTGCCAGGATGGCACCGCCGGACCCGGCAGCGCCGCCCTCGCCGCCGCCGCCGCCGGTGCCGCCATCTCCTCCCTTGCCGCCGACGCCGCGACGGAGGCGGTTTGACGAGATGGTAGGCATATCAGAGGTCGATGCAGGCGTGGAGCCGGAGAATACCACATACACAGCGAAGGATGCGCCGCCGCCTCCACCGCCGACTCCTGAAGCGCCAGCGCAACCGCCGGAACCGCCACCGCCACCGCCAGGGGGATACAGGTTGGATGTCGTAAGCTCTTCATCCACTCCGCCTGAAGCACCACCACCGCCGCCGCCCGAGCCACTCACACCAGCCACACCATTGGCGCCGGAAGCAGCCCGCCACAGAATACCCGAGAGGCTGCCGTTGGCGTTGGTTGCACCCGCGCCACCATTGCCATCAACGCCATTCGCACCTGCCGCGCCCGGGCTACCTGCAATGACACCGGACACACTACAGGAGTTGCTGACACCATTGAATCGGCCTAGCAAATCGAACCCGGCAACGCCGCCGGCACCCGGCGATGCGCCCTGACCATTCGCTCCGGGTCCATTCGGAGATGGAATCAGGATTCCTCCTGAGATCGTTGCCGTGGGGTCCTCACCATTTCCACCGCGGCCGCCGCTGACCGCCGACCCATCGCATGAACGGGCACCACCAGTGCCTCCGGCAACCTCGGCAGCACCATCATTGGCACGTTTGGCTGTGCCACCATTACCGCCAGCAACACCCGTCTGGCCAGGGGTACCTGCAGTGCCGGTCGTGCCGGAGCCACCAGCGCCTGCTGAGATTTCGTTGTTCTGAATGCGAAGGTTGCTGTTGCTGTTTCGCACGAGCACACCGACGGAGTTTCCACCAGCGCCACCGTTCACACCGGACACAATAAAGCCCGAGAACTCCGTCACCGACGTAATGCTGTCCGCCGTCACCACAATCCGGTCGGCGGCGCCACCGATACTTGAGGCCACATCAGCGCCTCGAATCGACGTGCCAAACACGTCCGCGTTGCGCACCCAGTTCAGGTTCGAGTGTCCACCGAGCACCGAGATGCCGTTGGCGAGTACGATATTCTCGCGATAAAGACCGGTCGAGACGCGCACCCGCGTCTTACCGGCGGTCGTGCGCGCCAGATCGATGCCGCCCTGAACGCTCGCACATGGAGCCAGGTAGGTGCCGCAACCCGCGACATCGCGACCGCCATTGGCGAACGTCGAAACATAGACCGTCTCGGGCTCGGGACGGAACTCGCAGCCGTTGTCAGCCACGCCGTCGGCGTTCACCCAGCCTGCCAGACAGGTAAAGCCGCAGGTCGCGGAGCTACCCGACGCGTTGCACTGGGTGGCCACGTTGAACAGAGCCGGGCCGCCGGGCCAGGTGCTGTTGCAGTCAAAGCCGCAGGCGCCGCAGTGCGCGACCGTGTTGTAGGCGCCGGAGCCGTTGCGGAACCCTTCGTCCACGGTGCCGTCACAGTCGTCGTCCACGTAATCACAGGTCTCGGAGGGGTTCGGTGTTCCAGCGACCGCGCTGCATACGGGCGCTGCCGCTGTATTGCTGGCACACACAATCACACCCGGGCGCGCACAGATGCCCTGTCCTGTGGTGCACGTGTTGCCAAGCCCGGGGAACCCTTCGTTGGTGCTGCCGTCACAGTCATTGTCGACCGTGTCGCAAATCTCGGTCTGTGAGCCGGGCGCGATGGTGCCCACACAGGTCACGGAACCTGCCACACAAGAGGTGACACCGGCTGCACAGACGCCAGACGAGCCGGTGGTGCAGGTGATGCCACCACCGGGGTTGCCCTCATTGACGGTACCATCACAGTCGTTGTCGATCAGGTCGCAGACCTCGGTGGAAGGCAGCGCCTGACCGACGCAGGAGCCAAATCCGCTGCCCGTGCAGGTGCGAACACCGGCTGAGCACGCTCCGACGCCCGCAGTGCCCGCGGGGCCGTCGTAGCACGTCTGGGTCAACGCAGCGCCGCTGGCAGCCTCATCCGTGAGTCCGTCGCAGTCATTATCCCGACCGTCGCAGGTCTCGGCCGAGGCAGTGGTGGTTTGCACGCACACCACGTCTCCCGCAGTACAGGCCGTAATACCCGCCGAGCAGACACCGACGCCGCCGGTACTACAAACGACGTTGCCTTCCGGGTTGCCCTCGTCCACAAGTCCATCGCAGTCGTTGTCGCGGCCGTCACAGACCTCGGCGCTGGGGCGAACCTCACCCACGCAGGCACCCGGAGCTCCGCTGGTGCAGGTCTGCACGCCCGCGGCGCAAACACCGACGCCCTGCGTGCCAGCCGGGCCGCCGTAGCAGCTGTTCGACAGCGCCGCACCCGAGGCGTTCTCGTCGGTCAGGCCGTCACAGTCGTTGTCGCGGCCGTCGCAGGTCTCCGCCGAGGAGGCAGCCGTCTGCACACATTCCACCTCGCCGTCGATGCAGGCGGTGACGCCAGCCGAGCAGACGCCGGCTGCGCCTGTGCTGCACACCGCGTTGCCTTCCGGGTTGCCCTCGTCCACCTGACCATCGCAGTCATTGTCGAGCTCATCGCAGACCTCGGTGGCAGGGCGAACTTCGCCTACACACGCGCCGGGAGCGCCGCCCGTGCAGGTTTGTACGCCCGCCGCACAAATACCCACGCCCCGCGTGCCAGTCGGGCCACCGTAGCAGCTGTTCGACAGCGCCGCACCCGAGGCGTTCTCGTCGGTCAGGCCGTCGCAGTCGTTGTCGCGGCCATCGCAGGTTTCGGCGGACGAAGCGGTGGACTGCACACATTCCACGTCGCCGTCGATGCAGGCGGTGACGCCAGCCGAGCAGACGCCGGCTGCGCCCGTGCTGCACACCACGTTGCCTTCCGGGTTGCCCTCGTCCACTTGACCGTCGCAGTCATTGTCAAGACCATCACAAACCTCGGTGGCAGGGCGAACCTCACCCACACACGCGCCGGGAGCGCCACCCGTGCAGGTTTGTACGCCCGCCGCACAAATACCCACGCCCCGCGTGCCAG
>JAGWVZ010000160.1 GCA_018970625.1 Myxococcales bacterium
CCGCTACAATTCGCTCCCACTGCTTTGCCGTCCGCCGCATACGCTCTGCTCCACGTTGACGGGGTCGTCTGTCGACCCGATGCACGTAAGATCAGGAATTTACGCCGGTCCCGCAAGGACGGGGTCTGGTGAACGGTTACCGAGCACGCCCTTTTGTTGCGACTTACCGCCGGCGCCCATCAGACGGTCGATGAGGGTGCTCAGATCATCCATCCTTTCGACGATCGGCCCGAACATGCGCTCCATGGACTCCTGTCCAGAGGAAGCCTGCATGAAGGTCAGTATTTGATTGCCAACAGCGAGGGTGCGCTCGACTTCAAGCTCCAGGTTCTCCTTCGGCACGGCGGAGAGCCATCGAATGAGGTCAGGGCGGCGAATATCGACAGCAAGCCGAAAGGCCTCCGTCTCAACGAGCTCGACCTCGTTGTCGTCGAAGTCGTCGTCTGCCTCTTCGGGTGAGTGTTCAATCTGGTTCGGCATGTTCGTCTGGTCCTCTGGGTTGCAATTATCTCAGGATCGCGAGTTATCGCGGCGGAAAGCCGTCAAACCGCTGGGTGGTCATGGGTGCAATTTATTATATGCTTCGGAATAATACTATGATTGGTAAATCCGCGCTGAGTCACTTTTCACGTGCTCGTCACCTCATCATCAATCCCTGTGCAAACTGGGCTGCTGCATCACGGCGAAAGCTCAACCGGCTAAAACTGCTGGCGGTTGATTGGGCGTCGGGGGCAGAATCTCGGTCCACACCGCGGCCAGACTGACCTTGTGGCCTTGCTCAGACTTCACATTATCCATTAGCAGCGAAACCTTCACATGAGGCGACAAATGCTTGAATTCACCTTCGCTGTGCTTTCGGATCAGCATTCCAACAAGTGCATTACAGGCCATATCGGTCTGGTTGGTTTTGAAATCTCGAGCGAATTCCCGTCCTTTTTTAATTTCGCTCTCATAGTTCTCGATTTGTACTCCATCTGCGGGGTCGACAAAGTAAACTAACGTGCAACTCGCAGTGAGCGGCACCGGCATGTCTTGCCGTTGTTGATTTCTAGCCGCAACCAGCTTGTTGTAGTCGCTCTTGTATTCGTTGTAAATGCCGTGGTTTTCCAAATCAGAAGTTAGCTTACCCTCCTTCACCAACTCCAGAATATCCACAGCCATCCAGAGCTTGAACTCAACCAGAGCAACAACCTGATCGCCTTTGTACACTGCCAGTTTGATTTTTGCGTTCTCGCCATCAACCACAAAATCATGAATTCTGCAGGTCGTACCTGTTTCGGCGCCCTCCAATGCCTCATTCAATGCATTAATACACACCTGTCGGTTTCTGCCGCGCGCTAGTTTATTGGCAATCAAACCAGCGTCTTTCTGAACTCCGGCGATCATCACCGCAACAAGTGTTTGTAGTGTCATTCGATCTCTCGTGGGTGCAAGTGTAGGTTCCGTTCGACAAGACGAATCAGCGGCGGACCCCTGACGTTGGTGTGCTAACTCCATCGCCATACCTCTCTTCGTTCAACGCCCGCTTGGTGAAAGCCGTGTGGGTCGCAAGCCTAAGCACAGCCGAACGGCTTGCAAGTCGCCCGCGCACGATTGTAACGCATGCCTCTGGCCGATTACACTGGGCGCACGAAGATAATTTCAGATTGTTGCAAGTCTCTGTTTTGTATGGGTTTGGTAGGTTGGCCGGTGCCCTGCTGCACCCTGTGGCGGTGGTGGCACGCACCAGATGCGGTCATGTAGGGGGGCGCGTGAGGGGGCGTACGGGTTTATCGGCCACAGTCGGTGCGCGCAGTGAATGTGTCGCGGGAACAGGGGGGTGCGTTGAGTTGGTAGTCGGCTGGTGCGGGGTTCTTCATTGCCCGCCCAGCTCACCCCCGAAACCCCACCGCGCACCAGTACGGAGCAGCCTCCGAAAACTGGATGTGCGTCAGCCCTGCGGCGGCCATCATGCGCTCAATCTCCTGCCGGCCAAAGCGCCGTTCCAGGCGGGTGCCAAAGCGGTCACGGGCGTCCGTTCGCATGGTATAGAAGCTCGCCAGCCGATACTGCGCCAGCGGCATCCACTCCACGTCCATACCCACGCGATCCAGCGTCGCCGCCAGCTTCGCCATGGGCCAGTACACCGTCGCCGCGATCACGTCCGTCACGCGGCGCTTCAACGGCTCCGGTTGCACGCTCACCACTCGCCGCACGCGGTCCGTCGCACGCCACACGCCGCGAAACCACGCCGGGCGATTGTCCAGATTGTAATACAGGTACAGCAGAAAGGGCGCACCGGGCTTTAGTTTGGCCACACAATGGCACAGCGCCTGCTGCGTGTCGGGCACGTGATGAAGCACGCCCAGCGAATAGCCGAAATCCTGCGAACCATCCGCCAGCGGAATCTCGTCGACCGAAGCGTGCCAGAACATGCAATTCGAAGCACCCGACAAATGCCGGCGTGCAACCTCCAGCGCACGGGCGCTCGCGTCAATGCAGTGCAGACGCCCGACCCGGGGGCTTACCAGCTTCGCCCACCGTCCGCTGCCACAACCCAGATCAAATCCATCTGCATCACTTCCCACGAGCCGCCACGGAAATACGGCAAAGTACGCATGAAAGAATCGTTCCCGCTCCGCGTCCGACAACTTCGTCTGGTCAAAGTGACCCCACTCCTCTCCAAAACCCTCCACCGTCTCGGGGTCCAGATTGCGCTCACTACTCTTCGTGGTCGACATCACGATGGCCTGCGGTTTTCAGACGTCGCCACGGGCGCTTGCCACACGCAGTTCGCCATCACAAGCGCAAAGACCACGGTCTCACCGGAGTCACGACGCGCCGTCGTGGGCTGCCCATGCGACGACTCCTGTGAGAGGGTGCCGCTATTTCGGGGTCCACTTGCCAGACCGTGACCATCGCACGGGTCCATCGGGCGCGCGCAGGTTGCGGAGTTTTCGACCCCGTGTTGCGTGTGAGCCAGCGGTCAGCGCTGCCGCAACCCCCCCGTGTTTCGGTCACAGCGCCAACATTTGACACCGTGTCGGGCGACTCGTGCGCCGGTCACAGGGTGTGGATCGGCAAGGCTCAAGCCGACATGTGCGCCTTTCGTTCACCCCCGGGGTTGTCACCGGTTCGCGGCTCCGGTATCAGAATCGAATCAGATTCAATTTGCTCGAGCCCAGGCATCTGACCATGATTCTTCCCTTCAGCCAATGGGTCTTTGCCACGACAGAATGGACTGTTGTGGGTGGTGAGCTCAGCAACCATCGACGTTGTGTGGTCACGGCCGCCCCACACACCAGCAACTGGGACATGATCTACATGGTCGCCGCGTTCGATCGACTCGGCCTCCCGGTTCGCTTTACCATCAAGGAAGAGTGGATGCGGTTTCCATTCAACCGTGTCATCGGACCGGTCGGAGGCGTCCCCATCAATCGCCGACCGCGTGAGGGTTCCAGTGAGCGACCCAGCATGACCGATTCCATGGTTCGGCTCTTCGAGGACAACCCCGGCGATTTTGCGCTGGCGGTCACACCAGAAGGAACACGGTCGCCCCGCGCCCAGTGGAAAACTGGCTTCTGGCATGTCGCGCGACGAGCCGAGGTTCCGATTCTGCTCGGCTACCTCGACTACGGCAAACGAGAAGCCGGGGTTGGAAAGGTCCTGTACCCCACCGACCTCGACGCGGACATGCGCACGGTGAACGAGTTCTATGCCCGCGTGACGCCCCGGTATCCGGAGTTCTTTCTTCTCGATGAAAAATACGGTTCTGGACTCTCCCTACCTGAGAAATAACGTCCCCCCCGCCCAGGCAAGGTGTTCACATGTATCCACCAGGTCATGTTGCGGTGGGGATTCTGCTTGTGCGGCGCATGCGTCAGTTCAACCTGCGCCGCGCGGCCGTCGCCGCACTCCTGCTCGGTACACTCACGCCCGACCTGATCGACAAAAGCCTGCAGTGGGCCGCAGTCTATCCGTGGGGACGCACCTGGGGCCATAGCCTCGTCGGCAACCTCGCGCTCGCTGTGCTCGCGCTCTCGCTCTGGATGTGTGCGCGTGCTCAGACCGACGTTACCGCAACACAGAACGGGCAGGGCGTTGCGCAACCACCACCACCCGCGATCACTCCGGCGGTGCCACCCCCGGCACTACCCATCGATCCTTCAGCCGCTGCCGAACGGGCTCTCGTCGTACCTCATCCCGAAAACACAGCAGCAGGCGTGCATCAGCCTGCACCCACGACCACCCTCGCCGTCACCAACCCACTTGGCACCACCGCCGCCCTGCTGGGCTGCCTCGCGGTGGGCCAGTGGTCGCATCTGGTGGCAGACCTCTGGGCCGATCTCGAACAGGGCGCCGTCGGTAACGGCTACCTCTGGTCAGCCTGGCTCGCATGGCCGTGGCTCACGTCCGACGACCTGCCCCGCAGGATGTCACCCTGGCTGCCAGGACATCGCTGGTTCACGTTCTCTGAGGCGCTCGTTGTGATACTGACGCTCCGACTCGGACTCGCCCCGCGTTCGCGCCCGCTCGTCGACAAATGCCCGGCTGGCGATGACAGCCGCAGTGAAACTGTCGGTTGACGGACCCTGTGCATGGGCTACGCTGACAAGACTTGTGCGGCGACCTGCTGATGACGGCGCCGCTGTGCCTGTCAACCCGACGTCGGCGGCTTGATTTGCTGGACCTTATTCGCGCATTGGCCATCTGGGTCGTCACGCTGCTCATCGCGCAGCTGGCTGTGCGCGATCAGCCCAGACAGGTGCGCAACCTCGTCGTCATGAGCGTGGCCGCTCACCTCGCTGCAACGCTCGGCATGTCGTGGCTGGTCGTCACTCAGTTTGGTGGCGACATGTTGCGCTATGAGCGAGACGGTGCCGAGCTCTCCACTCTGATGTGGCGCGACAGCCGTATGTTCGGCGAGGTGATGAACCTCTTTTTGCAGTCTGAACATATGCTGCCCCGACGCATCATCGGTGCGGGTACATCAACCGGCTCCATGGTGGCGATGTCTGCATTTGTGACCATGCTGGTGGGTACGGGCACAGTCGTGGTGGCCTCTGCTTTCAGCGCCATCTCCTATCTGACGCGGCTGATGCTGTTTCAGGTCGCGCGTCGCTGGTTCGCTGCGACCCGACCCGACTATGTGTTTATTGCCATCATGCTCGTGCCCTCCGTGATGGTCTGGTCCAGCGGAATCTTTAAGGAAGCGGTCGCTGTTTCGGGTCTCGCCCTGCTGATCTGGGGCACCGATGTCTTGATGGCCAGAACCCGCATCCTCGCTGGTCTCGTGGCGAATTTTTTCGGTTTCTGGTTTGTATTTCTGTTTAAATCCTTCCTGCTTGTTCCTTTCGCGCTCGCGCTCGGTTTGCAGATTTATGCATCGCGCGCCGCAGCGCGCGGCGGACCAAAATGGTCCTTCGGTGTCGGACAGCTGGTGTTCGGCGCCGTGCTCGGCGTTCTCGGTGTCATCGCCCTCTCGTCATTGGTCCCCCAGCTCTCCATTCAGCAGCTCTCTGATCAGGCGAGTAATTTGCAAAATCTCGGACAGTCCGTGCGAGGTGGTTCCACCTACTCACTGGGTGTTTCGATACCCTCCTCGCCCGTCGGACAGTTGGCCTATGCGCCTGTCGCCGTATTTACGTCGCTTTACCGGCCATTGATCATCGAAGCCACCAATGCGATCATGGTCGTCAACGCCCTTGAGACGACGCTTCTGCTGCTGGCATCGATTCTCTTGTTGCGTGGTCGGTGGTCGGAACGTGTCGCGATGGTGGTGCGCTCACCGGCGCTCCTGTTTTGTCTGGTCTTTGTGTTCGCGACCGCGCTCGGCGTTGGACTGGCGACCACCAATCTGGGCACACTCTCGCGCTATCGTATGCCGCTCGTTCCATTGTTCGCGCTGATTCTTGTCGTCCTGCACAGCCGAGTGGCTGTCAGAGGCCCCGTGCGCAGCACGATGCGTCGTCGCGAGTCATCGTTGCCGGCAACCCCATCTCCGCTTCAACCATCGGGCGCCTCGCGCTCTCTCGCCCCGTGAACTGACATGTGTGGCATCGCTGGAGTTCTTGGCCCCGCATCGGCGGATGCGCTGCAGGCGCCCATGCGTGACATGGCAAAAGCCATCGCGCACCGTGGACCCGACGACGAAGGGTTCTGGTTCGCGCCCGACGGCCAGCTCGGCCTCGCCCACCGCCGTCTGTCCATCATCGACCTCTCGCCGCTCGGCCACCAGCCCATGCAGTCGGCATCGGGAAATCTGGTGACCGTATTCAACGGGGAAATCTATAACCACGCCGATATCAGGGCGGAATTAGCCCGGGCTGGCGCGCCCGTTCATGAAATTCGCGGTGGTTCTGACACGGCCGTCATGCTGGCCGCGGTGGAGTTCTGGGGACTCGAAGCCGCCCTGCAGCGCTTTGTTGGCATGTTTGTGATCGCCCTGTGGGACCGTCGCGACCGGTCTCTGACCATTGTGCGCGATCGCCTGGGCGTAAAGCCGTTGTACTGGGCTATTTCAGACGGGTTCTTTCTGTTTGCGTCCGAAATGGCAGGATTGCACGCCTGGCCGGGTTTTCGGAAAAAGGTCGATCGGCAGCAGGTCGTCGCGTTTCTGCAGCATAGCTATGTGCCTGCGCCACATACGATTTATGCCAATGCACACAAACTCGAACCCGGATGTCTGCTGCGCGTTACGGCCGCAAATGCCACGCAGCCGACCATTCGGGCGTGGTGGTCGCTCGAACAGGTCGTGGCCGCCGCACAGCGCGAACCGTTGCTTTCGCTCAGCGACACCGAGGCCGTCGATGCAGTGGCATCCACACTGCGCGACTCCGTACGCCTGCGAATGGTTAGCGATGTGCCCATTGGCGCGTTGCTCTCGGGCGGCATCGACTCCACCGCTGTCGTCGCCACCATGCAATCGCTCGCCGACCGACCCGTCCATACGTTCACCATCGGTTATCACGAGCGCGATTTCGACGAAGCCGACCACGCCGCTGCCGTGGCTGCTCACCTCGGAACCGACCACCACGAGTGGCGTGTCTCTGCGAGCGACGTGCAGCAGTGGGTGCCCGATCTGCCCACCTGGTTCAGTGAGCCATTCGCGGATTCATCGCAGTTACCCACCCTGCTGGTCTCGAAATTTGCGCGCCAGAACGTGACCGTTGCCCTGTCGGGCGATGGCGGCGACGAATTATTTGGCGGCTACAATCGCCATTTGTGGGGCCCCCGCGTATGGCAACAGATGCGCCATGCACCGGCGGCATTGCGAGCACCTTTGGGCAGGGCGGCGTCCAGAGTATCCGACGATGTCATGGCATCCGGCTGGGCGAAAATCAGCAAGGGACTTCCAGCGTCCATGCAGGTACGATTGCCCCTGGTGAAAATTCGGAAATTACTGGCCCTGCTGCCGCACCAGAATATCGAATCCCTCTATTTCTCGCTCATTTCCTGGCACCAGCAACCCTGGGACCTGGTGCAGGCCGGAAAAACACGGCATTTTGCCAGGCGCGCGCCTCGTTACCTGAACGATATGCGCTTCATGATGTTCGAAGACACGGTCGGTTATCTGCACGACGACGTACTGACCAAGGTCGATCGCGCAAGCATGGCGCATGGCCTCGAGGCGCGCGAGCCGTTGCTTGACCACCGCCTTTTGCAGCTGGCGTGGCAATTACCCGACCATTTTCATATCCGTAACGGCGTACAGAAATGGGCCTTGCGGCAGGTCGTGT
>JAGWVZ010000161.1 GCA_018970625.1 Myxococcales bacterium
GTGGCGAAGTGGCGCATGAGGTACTCGTAGGCGTCGCCCAGCAGGTCGTCGCCGTCGGCCCGATTGCCGCGAAAGTCGAGCCCCTCAAAGATGCCAACCAGCTTCGACAGCCGATCGATCATCTCACGGCCGCGCCCGAGCCGGTCGGCGTCATTCCAGTCGGCGACGTCGATGCACCCCTTCAGGTCATTGGCCTCGGCCAGGCGAGCAATAATCTTGTTGATGCCATCGCCGATGTCCTTGGTGCCCTTGAGCGCCACCATGTCGGCAAACCTGCCGCCCTCGGGCACGTCCAGCAGATAGTCGCGCTGCGATGCGGCCTTGTCGGACACATACTTCACGAACAGCAGCACCAGCACATAGTCCTTGTACTGCGAGGCATCCATGCCGCCGCGCAGCTCATCACAGCTCTGCCAGAGCGAAGAATAAAGTTGAGATTTCTTGATCGCCATCGTTGCCTCCTTCGGGGACACTACAGTGGCGCGAAGCGAAACAGGCCGTCAAGCGTCACATCACCCACAACCGCTCAAGTCATGACGCTCGAACAAGAAAATGAATAAGCGGCACGATGCGTGCCGGCTGCCGCCCATCTTCGACTCCGCGCGCCGTCGCTGCCAGCGCCCGGCGTAGGAACTCACCCCGCCGCTTACCCCACCAGCCGCATCAAATCCGACCGCATCTTCGCCGGCGTCGATGCCAGGTCTACCGTCGCCAGCGTCATGCGGTGCCCTTGCAGCGTGACCCACTCCAGATGGTCGACGCCGATCGAGGGGTACAGCAGCACGCCGTGCGCGTGGTCGTGCATGGGGTCGCCGGTGCCGGCCTGCGTGCGTAAGTAGGCGTATAGCTGATACAAATGGCCCGACGAAAACCGCTCTTTGCTGTGATGCCCCGACTGCAGCAGCGTCGTGAACTTGGTGTCGATCACCATGCGCTGACCCTCGGGCGAGCGCAGCGAAATGTCGAGTCGCATGCCCGGCAACCAGTCGCGCGCGCCCGCCGAGGCGTCGTCCACCGGCCACTGCAGCGGCTGACTGCCGCTCACCGTCCAGCCGCCGCTGCACAGATGCGCCCGGTAAAAGCCCAGCACGGCCTTTTCGAAGAGCTTCCGCACCCACCGCTCTTCGCGTCCCGGGTCGGGCAGGGGCGTGGGCCCGCGCTCGTCGCTCGGCAATATCAGCTCCAGCGCCAGCCGCGCCAGCTGCACCATCGAGCGGTCGTGCGCGTCGTGGCGCCCAAACACCTCGAGGTCGGCGCTGCGCGAATCCACCTGCACCCACTGCACACCCAGCTGTTGCAGGGCGGTGGCCTGTTCGCGGCACCGCGCCCTGACCTTGGAGTCGCGCACCACCCGGGCCAGCGCCAGCAGCGCAGCCAGCACCAACCTGTGCCGCGGGGTGTCCAGGCTGTGCTCGTGCCACGTACACACCACCTGCCCACGCGGCCAGTGCGCACCGCGCTCGGTCTGCCACGCGTCAATGCGGCCGCGCACCTTTCGCACCGGGCCCGTGGTGCGGGTATAGCCGCGGGTCAACGGCCGCCGCAGGCGCTCTTCCACCACCTGCGTCAACATGCGGCCCAGCAAATCAGGCAGCTCGGCATCGTCGCGGTCCCACGTGCCAGGGCCCATGCGCTGGCTGCGGTATTCGTCGGACGCATACAGCACCAGCAACCACAGGTTTCGCACCGGAATGCGCCCGATATACCCCGGTGAGCCATCGTCGGCGGCCGGTGGTACGGCCGAGCGGGGCAGGGCGTGGGCTGATTCCGGCTGCGGCGTCTGCTGTTGGGGCGTAACGCCGCCCTGCACAGGGGCGTCGGGTGTCATACCGTGTCCAGCCGAAGCGCGGCCAGCCAGCTTTTGGCGTCGCTGGCCGAATCAAAGCAATATTCCTCGAGCAGGGGCTGAATTTCGGTGCGAATCACGTCCGAAAACCACGCGCGGCCGTCGTCGCCGGGCGCCATGGGGTGCGTGGGGGTCACAAAACTGTGTCCGATCGCGAAGGTCGAGCCCAGGCGGTGGTGGTCGGCGATGGCATCGTTCAGACGCAGCATGCGGGTGCGAATGGCGTCGATAACCGACGGGTGAACGCCCTGCGCTTTTGCATGGTTGCGCCAGGCGTCGTTGAATTGTGGTTCCAGCGTAAAGAAGGCAAAGCGTCGGCGAAGGGCAACATCGACGAGCGCAATGGAGCGGTCGGCCAGGTTCATGGTGCCCACCAGAAATACATTTTTCGGAATATATTCGGCGGTGCGGCCCGAGCGCGGCGGGTGGGTCAGCTCCATGGCATATTCGGGGCCGCGTTTGCTGTCTTCCAGCAGGGTCAGTAATTCCCCGAAAATATGGGCGGGGTTTCCGCGGTTGATCTCTTCGATAATGAGCACGTGCGGCACGTCCGGGTTGCGCAGGGCGCGGGCCACAAGTCGCATGAAGGGGCCGTCTACCTGTTCGAACCGCTCATTGGCGCCGGGTCGGTAGCCGCGCACAAAGTCTTCGTACGACACGCCGGGGTGAAACTGCACGGTGACCACCTCGGGCGGCTTTCGATAGCCCACCAGCGCCCAGCCCAGGCGCTGCGCCAGCCAGGTTTTGCCGGTGCCGGGCGCGCCCTGCAGGATCAGGTTTTTGCGGCGCCGCCACTGCGCCAGCATGTCGTCGAGGCTGGCCTGCGGCAGAAAGCAGCCGTCGGCGATGATGTTGGCGACGGTGTAGGGGGTTCGCACGAAGGGGGGTTCTGTATGGTGCAGTTCGGGTGCTGCCATTTCGTCATCGGCGTCTGGCGCGTCGGTGATGGGGTACAGCGGGCCACTGCCAACCGGGAGTGCGACATTTTTTGCCATGCGAACCGGGGCAAACTCGGGCGCATCCTTTGGATACCGCCCGCCCCGCGACACATACGCCTCATGCGACAGCTGCGGTATGGTCAGCGGTGTTTCGGTGCGCGCATCCAGCAGGTCAAGCAGATGCTCGCACCAGGCAATATAATCCTCGCCGCTGGGTGGTGTGTACCGGTCGGCTCCGGTAGGCACTGGCAGTTTCCACTCGTCTAGTAGCCACGTCCGGGTATGTGAATCGAGGGGCGCACACAATGAGGGCAACGCCCAGAAAAGCCCCGTCATTAATTTCCATGAGCAAAACTTTACCTGAAGCGCCTGGTCAATGGCTGTAGCAAAAGCCTGCCGAGCAGGTCCAATTGGGTTGGCGCTCCAGTCCTGCGCTGCCACGAACACATTCCAGAGCAAATCAATATCGTCGGGTTTACGTTCGTGGGTATATCCAAAGAACCACGCAGACTGATTATTGGCTGTTGGAATACCAAAGAAATCATCTGGCACGGCCGCATTTACACCCAGTACTCTGGCGAGCTCACTGGCGTGTTTACGGCGGTTTGTCCATGTCATCGACCGATGTATCCAGGCCATGGTGGTAAACGGACAAATATCTGGCAGGTCGTCTTCAGAATCAAGTGTGGGTCGATCGCGCCACATACTATTGAGTGAAGGCTGCATCTGATTCAGTAGCTCGATCAATTCGCTACGGCGATTGGCAAAGGCCAGCAGACGTTGTGCGAGAGCCTCCTGAAAGGGAATCCAGCTCATGGCGGGGTAAGGCGCGGTCATTTCTTTTGGTATTTCTGCTGCTTCACTGGGCTCTGCGTGTTTCATAAACATGTCATAATCTTGTGGTGCATTCTCAAACGCAAAGGCCAGCAGCGCGTCCGACTTCCAGTTGCCGGGAGTAATGCGCCAGAACGTTGACTGCCCTGTGTAAAAATACCAGTCGCGCGGCGTGAATTCGGGGTTCCAGCGCACCCGCAGCTTGCAGGCGACGGCGTCAATGGCCTCAATTACGCCGGCGGCCTTGATGCGCATGGTGGAGATGTGCTGGTCGCGGTTATCGAAGGGCAGGTTGTTCTTTTTGGTGAACGCCGCCTTGATGGCAATGCGGTCGCCCGTGCGCATGTTCGACAGGGTGCCGGTGGCGTGCTCGCTGGGGGAGCATTCCCACACGCCGCGCCGCACAAAGTCGGCGGTCATATCGGTTTGCTCGATACCGACTGCTGCGCCTACAAACCAGGCCTGATCGGACGTTGCCATGATGTCATGCTCCATTGTTCTACAGGGGGTGCGTGCGCCCATAGCCGACCCGTACGTTGGCGGCAATCCGGGCGTGGTGGGCGGCGAAGTTGGCGGTCGGGCTGCAAGCCGACCTGCGTGCCATGGACCCCTGAATGCGGCGCGCACAGGCCGCACTGCAAGACGTCGAACCATGGGACGAGGACACTGGCCTGCTCGTCGCCGTGGCGATGCATCAGTTGGGAATCAACGCCATGGCGGACACTATCCTCATTGAAAGTGCCATGGCCTGGATAGGTCAACCATGCGGAAATTGCGAGTTCGGGTCATGACATTACCAGTGCATTTGCACAGACCACATTATTCTGGGTTTCTTGTTCCCTTTGCTTTTCTTTGCCGCGGTAGCTGTTTTACGGCCCGGTCGAAGTCACTTCCAGTCGCGTCGTCCTCGGCCACGCGGCGGAGCTGGAATTTCTCGTACTCAGCCTCGGCCAGCTCTTTCGCCATCTGGTGAGATACCTTTCCTGCGTGACTCAGGATGTCCCGGTCGTTGATGGTCAGGAAGCCGTGTAGCTTCGTAATCCAATCCCGCATGTACATTGGAACGCGGCGCATGGCCTGACCCTCTGCGAAAACGAGATATTGTTCGACAAGATTATTCAGAGCGGCCAGTTCGTCCTCATTCAGATAGTTCTTTGCTATCACAACATCGTCCTTGCGCACTTTGACTCCCCGCCAGGTCGTCAGGCCCATGTTCGGCTTCAAAGCATCAGCCCGGGAGTGAACGATCTCCGCTGCCGTCTTGCCTGTGATGGCCCAGTGCATCTTGTTCTGCACCGTCTGAAAGAACTCGATGCTCGCGGGTTGCGTAGGGTCATAGTCAATACTGGTCGCGTAAATGTCGGTGATTTTCTGATAGAAGCGACGCTCGGAAGTTCGGATATCCTGGATGCGCCGGAGAAGTTCGTCGAAGTAGTCAAACGGTCTGTCTGGGTTTTTGAGCCGCTCGTCGTCTAGTACGAACCCCTTGACGATGAACTCCCGAATCTGCTGCGTCGCCCAGATACGAAAGCGGGTCGCAATAGCACTCTTCACCCGATAGCCGACTGAGATGATGGCATCGAGATTGTAGTGTTTCGTTCGATAACGCTTGCCGTCGGCGGCAGTGGTTAAGAATTCCTTAATAACTGAATCAGCCTGCAGCTCGCCTTCGGCAAAGATGTTGCGAAGGTGGATATTCACGTTGGCAACGGTCGTCTGGAACAGCTTGGCCATGTGCGCCTGGCTCAGCCATGCAGTCTCATTCTCGAGGCGCACATCGATTTTCACTCGCCCATCCTCGGCCTGATAGACGAGGAAGCTTCCGTGAGGGGCGGTATCGGGTTGGTTCGGATCGGACATTGGGGAGATTCTCCACGGCCTCTGCTGCGATGGCGGGGTCCTGCGGCGGTGCACTCGCCTTCATCGCGCGGAACCGCTCGTGCGTCAACGCCATGCCTCCCTGCCACACGGCAGGCTAGCTCAGGGCTATCTGCTGTTGGCCTCTCCCGCCTCTGTTGATCTGCTTCGTCTTGAAGAGGCGCCTGCCGAGCTCGCGGCCAGAGTTCGGAGTGATGGCCAGGTGTTATGGACCCGGGAGGGCACATGAGCACGCAGGAATTCGACTCGCGGCCGAGCTGCACCCTTCATTCCGGTCCATTCCGGTGATTTTAATTATACCCGGCATTCCAACCACCGGTTGGACTCGTCCGTTTACACACGATCTGTAACTCCGCTGAATGTCACATCTTTGTCTGTAAAACCCCGCTTCGTGCGTTGCTCGGCCGTCACAATCATGGTGTATCACGCCGCCGAGTCACTGTACCCGCGGAGTGTTTATGTGGCCCTGCACGCAAATAAAGTTGTTCTCAGCGCTGTGCCGTGAGCGGCATCTGGCGGTGGTTTTACTCGTGGTGTTCGCTTCGGCCTGCAGCACCGACAGCGCCGAGCCGGTCGCCGATGACGGCCCCGACGGCACCGCCGACACCGCTGCGGATACGAACACCCCCGGCGATGATGCCGGGCAGGGCGCCGACGTGGCCGCCGACACAGACCGCGAGGTGGACACGACCGGTGACGCCGACGACGTCACGCCAGCCGATGATATCGCCGACGCCGACACCGCCGCCGACACCATCGTCGATGCCATCACCGATGCCGCCCCCGAAAGCGACGCGACCGACACGGACGCCATCGCCGACGTCGCCGACCCGGACGCGCCCGACGCACCCGAAGTGCCCACCGACTGGGACGTGTGCGCCCGCATTGTCGGCACCACGCTGGCGACCTGCATCGAAGAGCAGCTGCGCGACCCCGAGCTGGCCTACCGCCGCGGCGGCCGACAGCAGGCGCACGCCCGATGCACCGACGCCGAACCGGCCGCCGCCGCCTGGGACGCCTGGTGCGCGTCGCCCGACGCCGAAGCCTTCGCCTGCGGTTCCGGGTTCGAAGCGTGGTACGACACCACCTTCCCCGCCTGCCGCCGCGAGCTGCGCGACTGGAACTACGACCGCACCTGCGTGTTTGGCCCCCGATGGAACACGCAGGACCTCGAACCCGCCATTCGCGAAGTCTATCGCCGCTGGTTCACCGACGCGGCCGAGTACACGGACCTGGACGCGCGGCAGCTGGTGCGGGCGGTGCAGCTCGCCGGCAGCAGCGAAGTGACCACGCTGGCCGGCGCGCTCGGCAGTATCGACAGCGGTGAAGCCCGCAAGATCGTGCTCTGGGACGCGTCGGTGCGCCGCACATGGGTGTTGTGGGAGTTCGGGCGCGGCGACAACTCGTACGGTGCCTGGTTTGCCGCCGACGACGCCACCGCCGTGGCCCGCGTGGCCGACGGTGACACGTACGACTGCGCCGCCTTCTATGGCCCAGAGATGCGCGAATGCCTCGGCAACGACGACTGCGCCGCCGGCGCACGCTGCGTGGGCACAGTCGAACCTTTTGCAGGGCGGTGCGTGAACCTGACGCTCGACCCGCCCGACCTGGCCACACCCTGCAACCCCGAGGAAGACGCCTCATGCGGAGAAGATTCCGCCCTGTTATGCAGCGGTGCCACCAACGACTTCGTGGGACAGTGCCGCCCCGCCTGGATGCGCGGAAATTACGGCACCTCGCCCGAGCTTTCGGCCGACGACAGCGATCCGCAAGGGCTGCGCAGTCAGCTGGTGGTCACCGGACTCACCACTGTGTCGACCGACGTGAATGTGCGACTGGTGCTGCAACATCCCGATATGTCACAGGTTTCGCTCACCCTCACCAACCCCGCCGGCACCTCGGCCAACCTGCCAATCCCCGACGGGGTGGGCTCATACCTGGTGCTCGAACAGCAGGTGGAAGGGATTCCAGGCGACGAGGCGGTCAACGGCATCTGGACCCTGACCGTGTTCGACAATCAGCCCGACGGGCAGGCGGCGTACCTGCAGGAATGGACCCTGCGCCTGGGTTCGCGCTGGGATTGATGACCTTCGCCTTCCGCACGGCGGCAGGCCAACATGGAAGGCATTTGTTCGTTCACACTTGCAAAATCGCGCAAATGGGCGGGTAATTCTGCACGGGTGGCGGTTCAAATGGCTTCTGATGAGCGCGC
>JAGWVZ010000162.1 GCA_018970625.1 Myxococcales bacterium
CACAGAATCAGGGCGAAATGGTAACCGTTGGCAGGTGCCCAATGAGCTCATATTGTTTGTGCCAGGGAGTCCGAAATTTGCTGCGCTGATAGTAGTTCTCGGCAAACAACAGGCCCTGTACGTTGAGCACAAATGAGCTTTCGAAGCGCTCTGGCAAGACAAAGAACGCGTTTACTCCGTTCCTTTCCACACCGAGAAAACGATAGCCCTCGGTGCCCCACAGCGACTTCCAGGCACTTAGAGAGGCGCCAAAGTAAAGATGTGACGGGTGAGCATCGCGAAACGACCCGCTGAAACTTTGGGGCACCGTCACGGCCAGATCCGGCCCCCAGGTAGAATTATACTCCACCACTACAATGGATGGGCGAAACCCTGCACGGAGCAATGCGTCTGCAACCCAATAATCGACACTGTCGATGTCGAGGGAAAAAAGGTCTACCTGAGGGTCGTGCAGTTCACTCAGCAGCGATGCAGCATGTTCGGGAGTCACCATTCGGTTCAAAACTCGCACGCCGTGTGCATGCCTGTTCATAATACTGGTTGCGCGCAACGCCAGCTCAGGTGAGCCTTCAACCATTAATCCACTTTCGCGATGCGCGATGGCTCTCCATGACGAGTTATTCTCGTGTGCGTCGGCTGCACCAATTTCGATGAAGGAACGATTACGACTGCCAAGATGCCGCAAAAGCACCTCAATAACCCCGTCTTCACCATTCTGACTGAATCCGCTGAACTCCCAGGAATTGAGGTCCATAAGATTTAGTTGGCGCGTGCTCGCCGTGGCCGCGCCTCGTGACAGCGCCTGTGAAATGCGAAGCGCATCGCGGATAGATTGCAGTGGCTTCAGAAGACTACTGTTCATATACGCAGCCCCACAACATCAGCGAGCGCCATATCCTGAATGTCGGTAACGTTGCGCCGAACCAGACCACCGAGCGAGTCAATCTCGAACAATTGAAAGCCCGCCTCCTCCAGAGTCTTCAGGATCGACACCGGTTCGACGCCTGCTCGAATCAGGTGCTCAGGGCAATACTCAAACACAATTTTTCGCAGGTTCTGGTCTTGCAGCAACCGGGCCATCCCGCGGAAGATGGCAGCCTCAGCACCTTCAGCGTCAATTCGCAGAATCGACGGACGAAAGTCATTTTCTTCACACCATGTGTCGAGCGTTGTGCAAGGAACATCCACAAATTCGGGAGCTTCATCGGGCACCGGATACTCGTCATCTCCGTAGTGATACAATGTACTCGTGGCAGCCGATTTGGTCATGCGCTGAAAAGTGACAGTTCCCACGCTATCTGAGACAGCGCTATGAATGAGGGTCGCAGTACGAAGTGCCCCGTTGTATCGGAGTGAGTCGCGCGCGGTTTCGATGACTTTCTCGTTTGCATCGAAGCTGACAATGGCCCCATCCCGCTTGAGTTTCATCGCGGCGAGCAGAGTGTAGTATCCGATATTACAGCCAACCTCGAGCAGCGTGTCATCGTGGGACAGCAGCGAACGAAAAGCGATCGCTGTCGCCAGTTCCCAATAACCATCCACTGCGAGTGCAGGAGCCAACATGGAGTCCTGCATATCGACCACCATGTAGTGGCCGAACGCCGTTCGCCGCAGCACCCGACCTTCTGGCAGCGGGACAACAGTCGCGTCTACGTGGCCCCGTAGAACACGAAACGAGTATTGTGCGGCGAGCCGAATGCGAGTCAGGACAGACACGGGACAACCGGGGAAGAGGTGTCAGGCGCCTCTAGCGCAGGTTCCTCCCAACCGCAACGCCCCCGGGCAGACAGCATGTTAAAAGTGACCGCTACCCCATCGCGCGACTTTGCGTTCGTCAGACAGGGCGACCAAAAACCAGAATATCCTGGTAATTCAATACGGGGGTGTTGCCGCGCCAATGGCCGCGCGCTTCCCGAAAAACCTGAACACCACACGCGGCAAGATCTGCTCTCACGAATTCTGTATTGAAGGCAAACGCTGCATCTGGATTGCCCTCGATTTCAGCGCGACCATGGTCCATAGGAAATTGAAATGTCAGTTTCGTCTGACCCGATGCAATCTTACGGTCTGTATCTTCGTCGAGCAGGAAATAGGTAGCGAAACATACGCCACCGGGCGCCAGAACGCGTGCGATTTCCCGATGGTAGGTCTGAAGCTCTCGATACTGCATATGTGTAAATACGGACGTCAACAGAACAAAGTCAAAGCTGCCATCGGGATAGGGAAACTGAAAATCATAGGGCCTGTTCTCTACTTCAGGCGTATAGTGCGTATTGTGGAGTTGAACGAGACGGAACCTGAAATTCGGATGCCGGCGAGTAATGACGCGCTGACAATACTCGATCGACGGCTTCACAATATCAAAGCCATCGTACGATGTTGTCAGGTAACGAGTCAGCGGAATCGCAAGGCGACCCACGCCGCACCCGACGTCCAGCACGCGGTGATGTGGTTTGAGTCCGCCAATCTCGACAAGCATGGAAAAAAGCTGCTCGCCAATCTCGGTAAAGTCGTTCCGAAAGCGTGAGTTTGAGCCCACCGTCATGAGGCGTCGCGGCGGGGTTAATGGATCGCGGCGTCCGGTGATGGTGTCAAACAGGTCGAGCGTGGCAAACACCGACTCGCGGGCGATTCGACGAAGGAATGACTTCATGGAGCTTCCTGCTGAGAGAGAGATCGTCCGCTACCTGCAGCCTCATACCCGGTCAAGGAGTTGACACCGCCCACGTAGAGTTTCTGAACGTTATACAGGGCAGTCACGCGCATTATCGGCAGCAGTCTACCACGGGTTGACGACCCGCAGAGTCAGAACCACGTCAGCACCCGCTGACCTGTTGGTCGGCGTCCCGATTCTTTTGCCCGGTGTTGGCGAGACCAGAGCAGCTCTCGAGCATGGCTCAAACGCGGATGTTACGCCGCTTCGCCCGCCCTCAGTTCCCCGCCATCATCGCCATCAGCGCATCGTCGATCGCCTCCGCGGATTGCAGACCCGAGAGGTGGGCCATGGCAGCCTCCAGCGCGGACGATGACAAGGCACTCGCCAGCACCTTTCGGGCAAGTTCCAGCTTGCCTTCCAGCTTGCCTTCCAGCTTGCCTTCCAGCCTGACAGTGTCCAGCCGCTCGTTAAACAGACGGGTTTGGCGGGCAGTGGCTTCCAGAAGGATTTGGCAGCGCTCCTGTTCCGTCAGGTGACCAAAGTTCAGGGTTTCGGGCGTGGCGTTGTCATGCATCGAGAGCTCCGTCATGGTGCGAAAGCGTTCGTCCTGTGGGAATCTAGCTTGGCCGACAAGGCCGAGCAACAGCCTGACTTCAGTAAATGGCGTTGCGTACAATTCTTCCAGCTGCCGCAGTCGGTCATGCCGCAGCACGATGTGGTCGGCCGATGCGCGCTTCGAAAGGCAAACCAGCGGCCAGCACAGAGGGTGAACAAATCGAGGGTCGTTGGGGTCGAGCCGAAGAAGCGCGTCGGTGCGTTCGAACTTTACCAATCCAAGCTGTTCCAGATTCGTGCTGTAGGGTGGCCTCGTGAGTAAAGCCTTCGCCGAGCGACTCTGGAGTAGCGCGCGCTCGTGGACACGACCGAACCGTGGAGCACGGAGAGTACGAATCTCGATGGATCGAGACTCGATCTCCGTGATAGGCATCGCGGGGAAAGCCTGCTGCAGTAACAGGGCCATGCAGGTGCTCGCGCGCGCGGCAGGCACACGGCGTGCACGGGATTGCAGCTCTACGCCCCAAAGCTGAGCCCTTCCGCGTGCGAGGCATGCATACGAGGCGTCAGGAAGCCACCGTGCGGGAGACAGCTGCGTGTCGAGTCTGCGAAGTTGCGTTCGGTTCTGCCACGGCGAGCTTCGATCCTGACTCATGGGTTGCCACTCCCACCAGGTGGTCGCCAGCAACTCTTCGATCGGGACAAATAACTCCATCACGGCTGCAGGGAAAAAATGGACGACGGTGCGGGCTACGTCGTCCAGACGGATGACGTTGTGTTTCATCGTGTGGTCCGAGCTGACTGGTTTGCGTTCGACCGCGGCGGTCAAATGCATGTCGTCGTGGCGGGCCACATGGTGCGTAAAATCGACACGCACCCTTCGATTTCACCAAACGCCCGCGCCAGTCGCCCCGATGTACGAAGCGCGCAGCCGAGATTGTTTCACCACCGGCGACTCAACCGCCGCCCTGCCCAGCGGCTCAGGCCGCGCGCCGCCGCATGAAGAGGGCGCCCAGCACAATCGGCAGCTCGGTCGCGCCAGATGTGCCGCCGCTCGCGGGGGCGGCCGAGCAGCGCGCAACCGCCCCCTCTCAGTTCCCCGCCATCATTGCCATCAGCGCATCGTCGATCGCTTCCGCCGATTCCAGGCCTGAGAGGTGGGCCATGGCAGCCTCCAGCGCAGGCGAGGACAAGGCGCGCGCCAGCACTTTTCGGGCAAGTTCCAGCTTGCCTTCCAGCTTGCCTTCCAGCTTGCCTTCCAGCTTGCCCAGGTCTTTGGCTGCCTTTAGTCGCTCGTTGTAGATGCGTGTCTGGACGGCGGTGGCTTCCAACAGAATTCGATTGCGTTCCTGGTCGGTTAAAAAACCCAGGTTCAGCGCTTCCTTCACGGCGGCATGCTTCATGGCGTGTTCCATCACTGAGACAAAGCGTCGGTCATCGGGGAATCTAGCTCGGCCGACAAGGCCGAGCAACAGGCGAACCTCAATAAATGAGGTGGCGTGAGTGGCTTCCAGGTCCATGAGCCGTCGGTGCCGAAACATGATTTGGTCGGCCGATACCTGCCGCGATAGACACACCAGCGGCCAGCACCAGGGATGAACAAATCGAGGGTCGTTGGGGTCGAGCCGAAGAAGCGCATCGGTCGAAACAAACCGAATAAGCCCAAGGAGGTTTAGCGGCTCCGCGTGTCGGCCCGGCAACGGCGCGGCCAACGACGTATGCGTTCCACGGCGTGCAGACGGTAGAAGGCGAAGTGATCGCGGCGCCTGTTGCGTTCGCACCTCGATGAGACGCAGCTCGACCTGAAGCGCCGACAGCGCGGCATCACCCTGCCGCCACAACTGGATCAGGCACGTGCCGGCGCGAGCCGGAGGGGCATGACGCCATCGCGACTGCAGCTCCCAACCCCAAATCTGATCGGTGCTGCGCGCCGTGCAGGCATATCCAGCGTCAGGGCTCCACCTCGCTGGAGCGAGTTGGGTATCCAGCCGTCGCACGTAGGTGCGATTGGACCATGACGGCAGTCGGTCCTGACCTGAAGGCTGCCAGGAATGCCAGGCGACGCGCAACGGATCCTCGACGGGATCAAACAGCTCCATCACGGCCTGCGGAAAGAAGTGCACGACCGCGCGGGCCGCGTCATCAAGTCGAATATCTGCATGTTGCATCGAGTGTCAGGGGGCGCATGGGTTCGTGTACGACCCTGTCGGTCACGAACATGTCGTCGCGCGACGCCCGGCGATGCGTGAAATCGACCGACACGATGTCGATTTTGGCGTACAGCCCGCGCCAGTCGCCCCGATATACGAAGCGCTCAGCCGAGATTGTTTCACCACCGGCGAATCAACCGCCGCCCTGCCCATAGGGTCAGGCCGCGCGCCGCCGCATGAAGAGGGCGCCCAGCACAATCAGCAGCTCGGTCGCGCCAGGTGGGCCGCCGCTCGCGGGGGCGGCCGAGCAGCGCGCGCAACCGCCACCCGAGATGGAACCCGTCATGGGATCGGCGTCGGCATCTGAGTCGGCGTCGGCATCTGAGTCGGCGCTCGCGTCAGGGGTCGCGTCGGCGGCCTGGTCAGCGTCGAGGTCCCACCAGGAGTCCACGCCGACGTCGGGGAAGGAGTCATCGTTGCCTGTGTCCGAGGTGGCGTCGCCGTCCAGTGCATCGCCATCCAGAGCGTCACCATCCAGAGCGTCACCATCCAGAGCGTCACCGCCCGCATCTGCCGCTGGCGCGCACACATCGCCCACACCGTCACCGTCATCGTCCCGTTGATCGGCGTTGGCGTCTGCGGGGCAGTTGTCGCATGCGTCGCCCTGCCCGTCATCGTCGCGATCGACCTGCTCGACGTTCGCGACACTTACGCAGTTGTCATCCCGGTCGGTGATGCCATCGCCGTCTTCGTCGACGAACTCACAGACGGTCAAACCAGCCACCAGCCGACATTCCCAGCCATACTCCACCAGACAGACGTCATTGCATCCGTCGAATGGGTCGGTATCGCCGTCATCGCAAGCCTCATCAGAGCCAAGCCGCCCGTCGCCGCACAGCAGTCCGAATTCGCACACGCTCGGCTCGCCCACACATGAGAAATCGTCTTCGATGGCGCACTGGCTGCTACAGCCATCGCCGGGGGTCCGGTTCACATCATCGCAGGTCTCGCGTCCGACAATGACACCGTCGCCACACACGGGTGCGCACACCGAGTCTGCGGCGCCGGTGCTTTCGCTGCCGGCCGGTGTGCACACCCAACCGGTCTCCACACGACATGCGGCGCTACATCCGTCGTCGCCATCCGTGTTGCCGTCGTCGCACGCCTCTTCGCCCGCAAGCTGTCCGTCGCCGCACTCGGTGAAACAGGCGCTCTCCACCGCGCCGACGTCTTCGCACGTCCAGCCGTCCTCGACCGCGCAGGCCGACGAGCAACCATCGCCGTCGTCCTGATTACCGTCGTCGCAAGTCTCGGTGCCCAGCACGATCGCATCCCCACAAACGGGGTCGCACGGTTCGGCCGCAATGCCGCACTCAAAACCTTCCTCAATCGCGCAGCGGCTAGAGCAGCCGTCGCCGGAAACGGTGTTGCCGTCATCACAGGCTTCGGTCGTGCGAACGAGACCATCACCACAAATGGGCGTGCACACTTCACCGGTAGCCTCGTCGCAAACAAGGCCGCCTTCGTAGGCGCAGTCAGCATCACAGCCGTCACCAGACTCCCGGTTGCCGTCATCGCACTCTTCGCCCCGCACCACGATGTTGTCACCACACACGGGTGCACAGAACAAGCCCAGGCTCTCGCAGTCAAAACCGGATTCAGCGCTGCACAGGCTTGAGCAACCGTCGTTTCCTTCCAGATTGCCGTCATCGCAGGTCTCGTCGCCAGCGACGATCGCGTCTCCGCAGACGGCTTCGCACGGCAGGCCCAGGGTGTCGCACGTGAAGCCGGACTCTGGCTGACACAGATCGTCGCATCCATCGCCCGCCGCCCGATTGCCGTCATCGCAGGCCTCGGAGGGGGTCAAAATGGCATCTCCACACACCTCGTCGCAGGGCGCGCCTGCGGTGCCGCAGCTGTAACCGGGTTCTGTGATGCAGGTTGCGTCACACCCGTCATTCGGGGTGACGTTGCCATCATCGCATTCCTCGTCGCCCGCGACGATCGAATCACCACAGAACGGCAGACATGGCTCGCCCGCGCTCCCACACACAAACCCACTCTCGGTTCGGCAGGAAGCGCCGCATCCGTCGCCGGCGAGCGCGTTGCCGTCATCGCAGGTCTCGGTGCCGACGATAATCGCGTCGCCGCACACAGCTTGGCAGGGCGTGCCCGGGGTTGGGCAGCGGTAGCCTCTCTCGGTGGTGCAGTCGGTTGCACATCCGTCGCCTGCGGTGGTGTTGCCGTCTTCACACGTCTCGACGCCGGCGCGAATGAACAGGTCGCCGCAGGTGGGCGCTCGACAGCTGGTCAGGCAGGCGT
>JAGWVZ010000163.1 GCA_018970625.1 Myxococcales bacterium
AAAGGCGTTTTCGGCATAGCCACCGTCGAAGCCGTTGGAGTTTTGCACCCAGATGTCGAACGAGGCACCGCCGGCGCCGCCGCCACCGCCGCCGGCGTGGCCGCCGCGGCCGCCGACGCCACCGGGCGATCCCGGGACGAGGCAGAACGAATAGGTCTGGCCACCGAGGATGGCGCCTCCCGCTCCGGCTGCACCGCCTTCACCACCGCCGCCGCCGGTTCCACCGTCGCCACCTTTGCCGCCAAGCCCGCGGCGCAGTCGGTTGTTGATGAGCACGGGCAGGTCGGAGGCCGAGTCGGGTCCAGTACCCGTGAAGGTGATGAAGACAGCGAACGAACCGCCGCCAGCGCCGCCGCCGAGGCCAGCGCTACCCGCACAGCCACCCGAACCGCCACCGCCACCGCTTCCGGGGAACAGGTTGACGACGCTGGCCCAGTAATCGACGCCACCGGAAGCACCGCCACCGCCGCCTCCGGAGCCGTTTGTTCCACCGCTGCCGGTATTGCCCGAATTGCCGCGCCACAGGCCCGAGGTGACACCGCCGAATGCGCCGCTGGCACCCGCGCCACCCGCGCCATCCGCGCCATTACCACCCGCGTTGCCGGGGTTGCCGGCGATGACGCCGGCGACGAAACACGAGCCATCGCCGTCCATGTCGAAGCCGGCCGAGCCACCTGCGCCGGCCGAGGGGCCGGCTCCGCTGCTGCCGGCTCCGTTGGGCGACTGCAGAAGATTGACCCCCGAATACACCACTACGGGGTCTTCGCCGTTGCCACCCGCTCCTCCGTTGACACTCTCCCCGCCGCAGCTGCGTGAGCCACCTGCGCCACCCGGGACGACAGCAGCACCGTCGTTCGCCAGCTTCGCGCTGTTTCCGTTGCCGCCCGACACGCCAGCGACGCCGGGTGAACCGGCAACGCCGGGTGAACCGCTACCGCCGGCGCCGGCGGCGACCTCGTTGTTCTGAATGACGAGGTTGCGGTTGCTGTTGCGCACAAGAATACCGATCGAGTTGCCGCCTGCAGCAGCGTTTACGCCGGTAATAATAAAGCCCGAGAACTCGGTGGGAGCGGTAATTCCATCAGCAATCACCACAATTCGGTCGCTGGCAGCACCAACGGACGGTGCTGCTTCGGCTCCTCGAATCGACGTTCCGAAGACGTCAGGCTCGCGCACCCAGTTCAGGTTGGAGTGACCGCCGAGCACGGAGATGCCGTTTCGCAGGGTGATGTTCTCGCGATAGAGGCCGGTGGAGACGCGCACGCGCGTGCGACCCGAGCTCTGCGCGATATCGAGTGCGCCCGAGATCGACGCGCAGGGTGCATCCCATGCACCACAGCCGCCGACGTCACGTCCACCGTTCGCGGAGGTGGATACATACACGGTCTCGGACTCGGGGCGGAACTCGCAGCCGTTGTCAGCGATGCGGTCGGCGTTCACCCAGCCATCCACACAGGTGAAGCCGCAGCTCGCCGTGGCTCCGGCTGCAGAACAGTTGGGCACGACGTTGTACAGTGCGCTGCCGCCTGGCCAGCGCAGGTTGCAGTCAAATCCGCAGGCGCCGCAATTCTCGACGCCGACGTAGGCGCCAAATTCGTTGCGGTAGATGTCGTCGGTGTCTCCGTCGCAGTCGTCGTCGGCGTAGTCACAGCGTTCGGTGGGGTTGGGTGCACCGGGCGTGGCGTCGCAGATCGGCTCTGAGTCGCCTTCGAGCGGGCAAATCAGCACGCCGGGGCGTCGGCAGGTGCCCTCTCCGACCTGACACGGCTGCCCAATGCCGCCAAAGTCCTCATCAACACGACCGTCGCAGTCGTCGTCAACGGCGTTGCACCGCTCGGCCTGATCGCCCGGGTTGACGTTGGCGTCACACACGACGTCGCCCAACTGGCAGACGGTCTCGCCAACAGCGCACAGACCGGGAAGCCCCGTAGCGCAGGCGATGCCCGAGCCGGGGTCTGTTTCGTCGATGCGGCCGTCGCAGTTGTCGTCCTGGCCGTTGCAGATCTCGGTGAGCGGCAGCACCGCGTCCATGCACTCCGACACGACACCGTCGTTGCACGACCGGGTACCCGCCTGACACAGGCCCACGCCGAGCGTGGCGGGGTCGGCGCCATAGCAGGGCGTCATCAGCGGCGAGCCATCGGCGTTCTCGTCGGTGTCGCCGTCGCAGTCGTTGTCAACGCCGTCGCACACCTCGTCCTGTGACGTGCGCTCGGCTACGCACTCCAGCAGTCCGTCGTTACAGAAGAATCGACCAATGCCACACTGGCCCGCAAACCCGGTGTCGCAGTCCTCGTTGGCGCCCACCGGGTTCTCGTCCCGGTTGCCGTCACAGTCGTTGTCAATGCCGTCACACAGCTCGTCGGCAGCCGGAAAAATGAGCGCGTTGGCGTCGTCACAGTCGGGACCTTCGCATCCCGGGCCCGCGCCCCAGCCATCGTCGTCGCGGTCAATGCAAAGGTCGTCCGGCACACACACGCGGGCGAAGTCGCCGCCCGAGTTGGCCAGAAAGACGCACGAGAACTCATCGCCAGGGCAGTCTCCCACGTCGGAGCAGTACTGGGTGCAGAAACCCTCTTCGACGTTGCTGTCGAACTGAAAACACAACGAGCTCTGGCAGTCCGGGTCAGACAGACACAGCTCGCCAACGCCCAGACCCGGCCGTGACGCATCCGGACGCGTGGTGCCGTCGTTCGTATTGTCTGCGTCGCGGTTGTCGGCGTCCTCGTCTCCGGTATCCGCACCCGACGTACCGTCGCCCGCTGCATCGGTCGGGCCATCCGTGTCGTCGGCACCGGTTCCGGGTGTGCCGGAATCGGACGAGCACGCGGCGAAGATGAACGTCGTGACAACGAGCAACAGGACGGGGTTCTTCGACATGGCCATGTCTTCGACTCCGGAAGGTTCAACAAGGTCCGCCAGTCGGACCGTGTGCACATGATGTTGCCACACGTGTGTGACGTAAAGCGTTAGATTTCATTTTGGTGCCATGGATCGCAATTTTCGTGTCGCATCGCGTCACCGCAAACGCTGCGCCACCATGCAAACAACGCTTTTGCTTGCCGGCCGGCTCGCATGGGCTAACCCGCCGACTGCCGCCCTCTACACGAGCTGTCATGTCGCGCCGCCAACGCCCTTCGCCCTCGCCGCAAGGCTCCCCGAACCCAACCAACGGACCCCGGTTTCGTGCGCCCATCGCCGGTGACGAGATTTCACGCCTGCTTCCGGAAGGTTCTCCCGCCCTGCTTCAGGCGCTTGGTATCATTGGCCGCGATGGCAACGCCAACGCCGACGCGAACCGAAAGATCAAACAGGTCAGCCACTTGCTGCGGCTCATTCAGCCTGCGCTGGACGACGCCTTTGCGCGACACCCCGAGCCGGTGCTCGTCGACTTTGGCGCGGGTCGCTCCGCCCTGAGTCTGGTGGTGGCCCACGCATGGGCCGAACGGCAGGGTCGCGGCCGCGTCTACGCCGTCGAGAGTCGCGCCGAGCTCATGCACAAGGCTTCGACCGCCGCCGCGCAGTGCGGCCTGTCCCGGTTTGAGCCGGTCGCCGACACCATTCTTGACGCGCAGATTCCAGAACGCGCTCACTTTGTGCTCGCGCTGCACGCCTGCGACGTCGCCACCGATCACGCCCTGCTGCGTGCGCTGCGATCCGGCGCTGACCACATTGCGCTGGTGCCGTGCTGTCAGGCCGAGGTCGCGCGCCTGCTGCAGGTGGTTCCCGCGCAGGCGGGGTTGCATGAGCTCTGGTCCCGGCCCTGGCATCGACGAGAGTTTGGCGCGCATCTGACCAACGTGCTGCGCGCGCTCGTGTTGCAGGCCCACGGGTATCAGGTGACGGTCACCGAGCTCACCGGATGGGAGCACGCCATCAAGAATGAGCTCATTATCGGGCGTCGCGTAGCCCGTTTTCATCGCGGAGCGCAGAGCGAGCTGCGTGCGCTGCTGGCTACCATCCCCGTTCGTCCGTGGTTGCTGCAGGAGCTGGGCTGGTTTGACGATGCGGCTGACCCGCTGTCCGATGAATCGCGTCAGGCCGAAGCGGCGCAGGGCGGCGGGCCACCCGACGCTGCCGATTAGTCCTCGTCGTCCTCGAAGTCGTCGTCTTCCCAGTCTTCCGTGTCGTCGTCCATGCCATCGGGCGTCAGGCGCTCGATCAGCAGACGCAGCCCGGGCTCTTTCATGCCGACGGACGTGTAAATGGCCGCCGTCTCGGCGTTTGTCGCCAGATAGCTCTCGCCGGGCGTATCCAGCCCGGGCGCGAAGTCCAGCCCGACGCTGCCAAACCGCTGACGTTTCAGGGAGACCACTGCGTGTCCAAGCGCAGCAAACAGGCGGCGCACCTCGTGGTATTTGCCCTCGGTCAGCACCACCCGCGTTACATACTCGCCCGAGTGTGCGCGCCCCGCGTCTTCGACGAGCGTGGGCGTGGGTTTCAATCCATCGCGAAGCACCACCTGACCAGACCGCATCTGTTCGCGTGTGACGTCGCTCAACGGCTCTTCGGTGCCGACGAGGTATTCGCGTTCCACTGCCCGTTTGGGGTGGGTCAGGCGCTGCAACAGCGCCCCGTCAGCCGTAAAGAGCAGCAGGCCCGACGTCTCCACGTCAAGCCGTCCCACCGGCTGCAGACTCCACTGCCAGGCCACCGATGGCAGGACCTCGAAAATCGACGGGTGCCCACCATCAGGCTGTGACGACACCACGTAACCGACCGGCTTGTGCAGCAGCATCAGCGGCTCGTGTCCCAGCCACGCCCTGAACTCCACCTTGCGCCAACGCAGCACACGCGGCTCGGTGGAGACCGTGACCCGGCCTGTTTCGGGCAGTCTTCGATCGCCATCGTACAGAAAACAGGTCGAGCGTCGCATCAACCGCCGCGAAAACAAACCGGTCTGCCGAACGAAATCGAGCACACCGAACGTCCATTCCTGCCGTCCGTCGTCGAGTTTTCGAACTTCGATGCGCTGCGCCACGATTGCTCCAGTCAGGCCGAGTCACACGGGGGGCCTCGCAGGGCGGCAGAACACTCGGCCGTCGCGATGCACCCGGGCCGCGCGATGTATCCCTGGCTGCCAGCGAGGGCAAGGCGCAAGCGATACCCAAGCGCACGTGAACGGGTGATGCCATGCGGCTGTCGCTGATTGTCGCGTGCAATGCCGGTTCTGGTGTACAGGTTGCACTCCTCGCATTCCTCTTGCCCGGTAACGCCATGCGCTCGGCGCTCGCCTCCATACTCGCTCGCCACACCGCTCGCCTCGCCGGCCCGATGATCTGGGTGTACCCGGTGGATCCCCAGGATGTGAGCGAGTGCCAGAGCTGGGGCGCGACCCCGCAGGCGCTGACCATCGACCGCGGCGTTCACGTGCGCCTTTCGCATCAGGGGATTGCTTCGCACTGGGGAATTCGAGCGGCCGAGCTGCGGTCCCCGGTGGCGATTGTGCCATTTCCCAAGAGCAAAGAGCTGTTGCCGCTGGCTTTGCTCGCCGCGTCACAGGCGGTTGGTGCCGGCGGAGATGTGCTCGTGGTGGGGAACAACCGATCCGGCATCCGAACCGTTGGCCCCACCCTGCAACAGTGGCTCGACGAGGTGGAGCAGCTCGACAACGCGCGCCACTGTGTGTTGTTTGGTGGCAAAGCACGAGCCCTGACGGCGGACATGGAAGCTCGCGGCAGCGCGACTTCGACATTCGAGGTGAGCACTGCAAATGGCAGCCTGAAGGTCGTTTGTTTGCCCGGTGTGTTCTCGCATGGTCGTCTGGACGACGGCACGCGCATGCTGCTGGGTTGCCTGAAGGACATTTCAGGGCGGGTGCTGGATCTGGGTTGTGGCGCTGGGGTACTGGCCGCTGCGCTGGCCCGGCAGGGGTGTTCGGGTGTCGCCGCCGATACGAGCGCGCTGGCGGTGGAGAGCACGCGCCTGACGTTTGCGGCCAACGGCCTGACGTCGTTCGAGGTGGTGGCATCGGACGGGTTCGATGAAGTGAGAGGGCCGTTTGACCACATCGTGTCTAACCCGCCCTTTCATGAAGGATTTGAGCAGGATACCTCTGCCGCCCTGCGCTTCATTGAGCAGGCGCCGCGTATGTTGAAGCCGGGTGGAACGCTGACCATCGTGGCCAACCGATTCCTGAAATACGCCGAACCGCTGAATCAGACATTCGGCTCGTTCCGGGTGCTGCGCGAGGATGAGCGGTTTCGGGTGTACCAGGTGGTGAATACCGGCGTGAAGCGACCCTCCCCAGCCCCGGCCGGCGGGCCGGGCTCTTCCGCTTCACCCTCGAGGTCGCCGGGCACACAGACAGCTTCTGGTGCGGGCGCGACGCGCGGTGGGGTGCGAACGCACTCCGCACATGCAGGGAAGGGCAAGGGCGAAGTCGCTGGCGGCCGTTCGAGGCGTCGATGAAGACCAGCAACGTTCGGCGCATGCTGTCGCTCGCCGCCGTGGAGTGGCGCGCGATTCTGCTGGGCACCGTGTTCCTGTTTCTGGGTAGTGTCGCATCGCTGGCGTTTCCCCGGGTGGTGGGAAGTCTGGTCGATGAGGCGCTGCAGACCAGTACCAACCGCGATGTGGATCGACTCGCGTTGCTAATGGTGGTGGTATTTGCGGTTCAAGGTGTGGCGATAGGGGTTCGGGCGTGGATTTTTACGCTTGTTGGTGAGCGGGTAGTCACGCGATTGCGCTCGCATGTGTATCGCCATCTGATGAGCCAGGAGATCGCGTTCTTTGACAGTCGACGTACAGGCGAGCTGTTGAACCGGCTGTCGTCGGATACGTCGGTGCTACAGAACAGCGTGAGCGTGAACATCTCGATGTTTCTGCGCAATCTGGTGGGTGTGGTCGGTGGCATCGTGCTGTTGCTGTTGAGCTCACCGATGCTGACGGCGCTGATGTTGAGTGTGGTGCCGGCGGTGACGCTTGGTGCGGTCTGGTTCGGGCGCGTAGTGCGTCGGCTGTCGCGCGAGGTACAGGATGCGCTGGCACGCGCAGGTGAGGTGGCCGAAGAGACGATCGCGGCGGTGCGCACGGTGCGCGCCTACAACCGCGAGCCGATGGAGGCGGCACGATACGCGGCTGCCGTACAGGACTCGTTTGGGCTCTCTGCCCGTCGGGCGACGGCTGTCGCGTGGTTTAGCGGGGCTGCCAGTTTTGCGGGTTACGCGGCGCTGGCGATCGTGTTGTGGTTTGGTGGCCGCATGGTCATGGACGGCGGCATGACGGTCGGCGAGCTGACCTCATTCATGGTGTACACGCTCATGGTGGCGTTCTCGCTCACGGCGCTGGCCGGCCTGTACAGCGACTTCAATCGCGCCGTCGGCGCCGCCGACCGCGTGTTTGAGCTGCTGGAGCGCGAACCACAGCTGGCGGTGTCGGGTGGAGAGAGGCCGGAGCAGGTGCAGGGGCTTGTTGAGCTTCGCGAGGTTCATTTTGTGTACCCGGCGCGTCCCGACGTCGAGGTGTTGAAGGGCGTGTCGCTGCGTCTGGAACCGGGGACCGTCACCGCGCTGGTGGGTGCGTCGGGTGGGGGCAAGTCCACAATCGCTGCCCTGCTATGTCGCTTTTATGACCCGACCGCGGGAGAGATCCGCCTGGATGGTGCACCGCTGACGTCATTGGACCCGGTCTGGCTCCGTGACCAGATCGCGGTCGTCGAGCAGGAGCCGACGCTGTTGTCG
>JAGWVZ010000164.1 GCA_018970625.1 Myxococcales bacterium
CCGGGTCAGCGGCAGGCAATCCTGCCTTACGGCGGGCGAGGGTCACGCCGAATTCAGCAACCTTGACCTGTCCGGCGCGCGAGATGGTGACGTTACTGGGCGACAAATCGGTATGAATGACACCGAGTGACTGGCCACGTTCGTCGCGGCGCGCATGGGCATAGGCCAGCCCGGCGCAGATCTCCGCGACAATGAACGCTGACAGGTCGTGCGGCAACGCTCGCCCTCCGTCGACGGCATGATCGACGAGCGTGGTGAGACCCACTCCGTCGATGAACTCCGACACGACGTAGAGCCTGCCTTCGAGACGGCCCACGTCAAATACCTGTTCGACGTTGATGTGGTTGAGGCGCGATGCCAGCTGGAGCGCGTCCACCAGCGCAGCGTCGAGTTGTTCGGCGTCGGCCGCGGGGAGGTCGGGAAAACGGATGGACACACTGCGGTTGCCATCGGCGACGGGCAGATAGCGGGCAATGAATCCGGCGGCGATTCCGGGCTCCGTGTAACGGCTGAGCAGGGAATAGGGTCCCAGCTGTGCGAGGGGCGTCATGAAGTGCCTTCGGGTCGGGGTCCAGACAGCAGACAGGTGGTTACCACGCGTGAGCGGCGGGGACAATCAGGAGGTCGGCCCTTTGATTCGGCAAGGCTGCGCAGGGCGGTGGTCGTGACAGGATTGTAGGGAGCATTGACGGTGGATGCGGATTCCGGCAAAGCCGCGCGCCGTTCACCCGTGCAACGAAGGTGTTGGATGTTCCGTAAAGTTCTGATTGCCAACCGCGGCGAGATTGCGGTGCGCGTGATGCGCACTCTGCGAGAAATGGGCATTGGCTCGGTCGCTGTGTACAGCGAGGCTGATCGTCATGCCGTTCATGTCCGGTATGCGGATGAAGCGTATTGCGTAGGGCCGGCGGCCAGCCGTGAGTCGTATCTTCGTCAGGATCGGATTCTGGAAGTGGCTCGCATCTCTGGCGCGCAGGCGATCCATCCCGGCTACGGCTTTCTGAGCGAGAACGCTTCGTTTGCGCGGGCGTGCGCCGAGGCTGGTATTGTGTTTATTGGTCCGCCGCCAGAAGCGATCGAGGCGATGGGCGAGAAAACCCGGGCGCGCCGCGCGATGATCGCGGCAGGCGTGCCGGTTGTTCCGGGCACGGAGTATGCGATCGAGTCGCCTGAAGAGGCGCTGGGGTACGCGAAGAAGATCGGCTTCCCCGTGTTGGTGAAAGCCGCTGCGGGTGGCGGTGGTAAAGGCATGCGTCGTGTGGACTCGGCCGAGCAGTTTCTGGATGCATTCGCCGGCGCGCAGCGCGAGGCGGCGAACGCATTCGGCGATCCGTCGTGCTACGTCGAAAAGTATGTCCTTCAGCCCAAGCACGTGGAAATTCAGGTGCTTGCTGACACCCATGGTAACGTGATTCACCTGTTTGAACGCGACTGCAGCGTGCAGCGCCGGCACCAGAAGGTGGTGGAAGAGTCGCCCTGTCCGATCATCCGTGACGACGTTCGCCAGCGCATGGGCGCGGTCGCGGTGCAGGCGGCCCGCGCGGTGAACTACGTGGGGGCCGGCACGTGCGAGTTCCTGCTGGATGTGAATCAGGACTTTTACTTCCTCGAGATGAACACCCGCCTTCAGGTAGAGCACCCGGTGACCGAGATGGTGACCGGTGTGGACCTCGTGGAAGAGCAGATTCGTATCGCCTGGGGCATGCCCATGAAGCCGTCGCAGGAGACGCTTCGTCAGACGGGTCATGCGATCGAAGTGCGTATCTACGCGGAAGATCCAAAGAACAATTTCCTGCCTTCTCCGGGGCTGATTACTCGGCTTCAGCCTCCGACGGGTCCCGGTGTGCGCGATGACAGCGGCTATTGCAGCGGATCCGAGGTGAGCCTGCACTATGACCCGATGGTCGCGAAGTTCATCGTGCACGGGTCGGACCGTGAGCACGCGAGAAAGCGGCTGCTGCGCTGTCTGGACGAGTATGTCGTTCACGGGATCGAGAACAACATCGAGTTCCTGAAGAAGTGTCTGGTGGTGCCTGAGTTTGTCGAGGGGCACTACGACACGGGCATGATTGGCCGTATGTCTGACCTTGGCGAAGACGCGACGCCCGAAGCGCTGGATATCGCGGCGGCGGCGCTGTTCGCGGCGCTCACAGCTGCTCCGGCTGCGGTGCCTTCGGCGGGTGAGTCGGGCGCAGGTTCGCGATGGGCCACTCACTCGCGTCTTCGCGGAGTGGGTCGCCTTTGACGTTTCGTTGACCTCCCGGGAGTGGCTGGTCGAATTTCTCTTCAAGTGCCTGCACTTTGACTCTGGTGCATCATGTCAACATCAAGCCGTTTCGTTCAGCTGACTGGAAACAAGGAGCAACCGGCCATTCCGGTGACCGTAGAATCGGTGGGCGACGACCGGTACCGGGTCACGGTGGGCGAGCAGACGCTCGAGTTGGACGCCTTTGTGGTGGATGGACGCCTTGCGTTGCGACACGGCGAGCGAAGCCTGGATCTCTCCATTGAAAAGCGCGGTGACACCATCTTTGTGCCGGGTGCCCATGGCCGAGTTGCGGTTCAGCTTCAGGACGCGCGACTTTACGAGATGCTGTCGGTGCTGGGTCAGGCCGGCGGAGGTCTCCGGCCCGAGCTCATCAGCCCCATGGCCGGTAAGGTGGTGCTGGTTCGGGTTGCCGACGGGGAACAGGTGGGAGAGGGTCAGGCGCTGGTCATCATCGAGGCCATGAAGATGGAGAACGAGCTGCGCGCGCCAGCGCCCGTTCGGGTCCGGGAAGTGAAGGTCGTGGCAGGTCAGGTCGTGAGCCCCGGCGATGTGCTGATGACGTTTGACGTGTGACCAAAATCGGCCGGTGAGCCCATAATGGGCTTGTCTCACACCGTCGCACGGTGTACGACGACCGCCCCTCATGGAGGGATGCCCGAGTGGTCAAAGGGAGCAGACTGTAAATCTGCCGGCTTATGCCTACGAAGGTTCAAGTCCTTCTCCCTCCATCGCTCGCGTAGCTCAGTGGTAGAGCACTTCCTTGGTAAGGAAGAGGTCACGGGTTCAATCCCCGTCGCGGGCTTTTCGGCAGCATCGCGAGTCGTCGCCAACGCTTTTCTTCGCACGCTGCGCTTCCGTCGCAGCGTTTGTAGGGTAACCCGCCGCAGCGTGGGCGTTCAGGCTCGTTCAGGTGTCCGTCTTGAATCCGTATGATTCTGCTTCCTTGCCGGTAGCGCTCACTGTCGCGCCCGAGCGTTTGCGTTTGACCGCTCCGAGTGGACTGACGGTCAATGCCTGGCTGCTCCCGTCATCGGAAGGGCCCGTCCTGGTGGACACCGGGTTCACGTACACCGTCGACAGTCTGCGGCAGCAGCTGGACCAGCGCGGCATTGCGCTGATGGACCTCGCAGCTGTTCTGTACACGCACACCCACGAAGACCACATGGGCGGCGGCGTGGTACTCGATGCTGAGCTGCGCGGACGCCACGTCGTCGCGTCAGGCACGCTGCCAGCCCAGGGCAACTATTTTGACTGGTATGACGCGCTCGAGCCCTGGGACGCATGGCTGACCCGGACGTTGCCCGAGGGTGGACTTCGCGACCTCATGCTCGCCGCGCGCGCCCGCCGTCACCGGCAACCCTGGCGGACGGGCGGAGACGGTTTTTTGCGGGATGTTCAATGGGTCAGTCCGCAGGGCACTTATACCGTGGGCGACCTCACATTTGAGCGTATCGACACGCCGGGTCATGACCCCTGGCATGTGGCGTGGAAAGAGCAGCGAACCGGCTGGTTGTTCGTGGGCGATACGTTGCTCGGCCTGCCGACGCCCATCATGGAGCCACTCCTGGATGACCTGACGCCCTATCGCGAGAGCCTTCGTCGTCTGAGTCGCATCGCGAATGTATCGCTGGTGCTTCCCGGGCATGGGCGGGTCTGGTCGTCGCTGTCCGAGGCCGTGACGCTGTCCTGGTCTCACGTTGAGCGGGTGGCGACGGCGGTTCGGGGCGCGTTGTCCCGTGGCCCCACCGATATCGGGGAAGTGGCTGCGTCGTTGCTGGACCCCGAGCATCCAGACCTGAAGCGAGGGTTTATCTGGATCAGTAACATTCACGCCCAGCTTGCCGAGTGGCAGCGCATGGGGTTGTGCGCGGTGCGCGATGATCGTCTGTGGGTGCAAACAGGTGAGCTGCCTGTTGGTGAACACTTGTCGTAGGCCGATTCGCGGGTAAGGTGCCTCGGCGCTGCGGTTCGGTTCTGAATCCGGCGACGGCTGCGTTGTACTGGCCAGGGATTCCGTTCGCCGATGAGCATCGGGCATTGCAAATCACGTTGGCACGCGCGCCCGTATCGCCACGCAGAACGTGACGTGTGCAGGTCGAGTTCAGCGTTCGGTGCGGCGCGGCAGGCCGCCCTGCACATCTGTCTGATTTTATGGGTTTTTGTAGTGCTTGTGGGGTGTGGCGGGGCACAGCGGGCTCCCGGAACGACCAGCCTTCGGGTGCAATCGGTGACGTTTGAAGGGGTCGAGGCGTTTAACCCGATCGACATCGCCGAGGTGCTGGAGACACGGTCCTCGCTGCAGCCCAACCTGCGGCGACCCCGCCTGAACCCCTACGTAGTAGCGACGGACATTCAGCGTATCGAGACGTACTATCGCTCGCGCGGCTTTTTGCAGGCGCGCGTGGTCAACTATTCCTTCGGGGAGGACGAGTCGAACAACACCGCCCGGGTTCATTTTGTGGTCGAGGAGGGTGAACCCAGCACGGTTCGGGTGTTCGAGTATGTGTCTCCGCGTCTGGGACAGATGGACCTCGGGACGCTGACCGAAGACATTACGCTGGGTCGAGGAACCCGCTTTGACGACAATGCGCTGCAGGCGGCGCGCGACCTGATACGTCGCCGACTAACCGAGGCCAGCTACGCCTACGCTCGTGTGGACGCGCGCGTCTATGCAGACCGGGCGACCAACTCGGTCGAGGTGTTCGTGTTTATCGAATCGGGCGTCTCGTGCGTGTTTGGCGATGTCACGGTGATGGGAAACCGACAGATTCCGTCGGACAGGATCATTCAGCGCCTGCGCTTTGAAGAGGGCGACTTCTACCGCGAGTCGCGCCTGCGCCTGTCGCAGCTGAATCTGTACGAGATGGGCGCTTTTAATTTTGTGAGCATTGATCCGGTGCTCTCGGACGCCCGCGCGCAGCTCTGGCGGCGTTGGGGTTCGCCCGGGAATGAGGCGCAGGCGTCCCGTGCGGCACATTTTGATGCGATGGAAGCCCACGATCGCGCGATGGCCGACCGAGGCCTTGACCTTCTTGCGGTGTCCTCGGACTGGCCGGGAGACCGTTCTGCGGACCATCGTCTGGCGGGCCTGCTGGATAACCTCGATGCCATTCAGGAGGTCGACAACGCGGTGCCGATCACGGTGACCGTCAGTGAAAACCCGGGCGCGACATACCGGGTGGGCGGAGGTCTGGGCATTATGGCGGGTCGCAGCGAGACCTACGCCCGCGGCCGCGCGACGTATCGAAACGCGCTGGCTCCCCTGAACCAGATCGATCTCGACGGGCGTCTGGGCTACGCGTGGTTGCCGAGCGTGTTTTCCAGTGAACAGACCATCGATGGCATTATCGGCAAGGCGCAGGTGGGATTCAGTCGGCCTGGTCTGTTCAACTTTGCGGATCTGCAGACCCGGGTGTCGTACGAGCGAAATCTGCAGGACGATTATGCGTTTCGGCGGCCTTCGCTCACGGTCGGTTTCTCGCGTCGCCTCTCGCAGTATCTGACTGCGCAGGCCGGGTTTTCGGTCGACATCATGTTGACGAATGACGACCTGCTGCCGACCGCGGGGTCATGTCAGGCGGTGCCAGATACCTTTCGGTTGTCGCGTTTTGACACGAGCGTTTCGTACGATCGGCGCGACAACCCGCTCGCAGCGCGCAGCGGCTGGTTCTCGGAGCTTGGCGTGCAGGTGGGCATTCGGAGTCCGCTGGGCGATTTTTCGTACCTGCGCGTGCTGCCCGATGTGCGCATCTACCAGCCGATTGGTCGACGTCTGACCGCGGCCGTGCGCGTCAGCGGCGGCGCCATCATCGACTTTGGCGACAACGTGCCTCGCTCGCAGTGTCTTTATCTCGGTGGTGGCGACACCATTCGCGGCTTTCCACAGCGCCGGCTCTCGCCCTATGACGGTAGCTCGGCGGTAGGTGGTCTGACGATGTACATGTTCAATATCGAACCGCGCATGGAGCTCGCCCGCGACTGGCTCTTCGGGGTGATATTTCTGGATGGCGGCTCGGTGTCATCGGGTGAGATGGCGTTCAACTTTCGTCCCGGCGAAGCGGAAGGCCTGCAGCTGGCAGCCGGTGCCGGGGTGCGCGTGGTGACCCCGGTGGGACCGTTCCGACTGGATGTGGGCTATCGTTTGACCAGCGCCCCGCAATACGACCAGTATCTGAACTCGCGGCTCGCGTTCTTTCTTTCGATCGGGGAGGCGTTCTGATGACGACCGAGCCGGAACAGAATGGGGAGGCAGGGCAGCCAACCGGCGGTGCAGAAGAAGGTGTCTGGAGCGCCGAGGCTCCACAGGGCGGCGGTACGCCCCGTCCAACGCGTGGGGTTTCGTGGCTGGGGTACGCATGGCGCGGTGTCTATCGGCTGGTGCGTCTTGTCAGCCTGTTGGTGATTTGCCTGCTGGGGCTGGTTGTTGCGCTGGTCTGGTGGCTCACGCAGACCGACCGGGGCCATGAACAGCTTGTGCGTTATATCGAGGACTACGTATCGGATACGGTTCTGAGCGGTGAGCTTCGGATTGGCCGGCTGGATGGTCCCGTGTTTGGCGCGCTGTTGCTGACGGACGTCGAGCTGACAGATGGGCTGGGAACAACGGCGATCGCGATCGACTCGATCGCGCTGCGCTATGATTTGCTGCCTCTTCTCGAGGGCCGGGTTGCGGTGAACCTGCTTGCGGTCTCCGGCGCCGATGTGAAGGCGTTGATTACGCAGGAGGGCGGCCTGAATCTGGGGCGCCTCGTGCTGCCGCGTGAACGCGAGACCGAGCCGGCGGCCTCCACGATTCAGGTCGATGTCGAGGGGATTTCCCTGAGCAGCTCGTCGTTTGTGTTGCGCGACCTTCGAAATGACGGGGCCCGCCTGGTGCAGGTCGACGAGCTGGGGTTGCGCGGGGCGTTTCACCTTCACCCCGACTTCCGCATGGATATCGACGTGGAGGAGCTGTCGAGTCGTGTGGCGCCTCCGATCGCGCTGGATTCACGTTTTCCCGTCACGCTGCGAGGGATCAGCGCGTCGCTTGCGGGACCGAGCATCGATGCGTCGCTCGCGACGGTGGAGATTGGGCGCACGGGCATGGAGCAGCTCGCGCTGCATGTGGATCTGGACAGGGAAGGGACGCAGTGGTTCGAATCGCTCGGGGCTGACCTGCCGGTGGTGCACATTGACCCTGAGGAGGCCAACGCGCTGGTGCCGGGTCTGAATCTGCTGCAGCCAGTGGACGTCCGCACGTTTGTGGAAGGCACGCCGGCAGATCTTCAGGTTCGTCTCGAGGCCGACGCGAAGGGCAACCCGGTGCGCCTGGCCTTTGCGTTTGACGTCACCGACCCGGCGGTCCCTGCGTACGAGGGTCGTGTCGAGGTGGTAGGGTTCCACCCGCATCAGGT
>JAGWVZ010000165.1 GCA_018970625.1 Myxococcales bacterium
ACTGCCATAATGTTTCCGTGCGCGCGGCTCACAAAACGAGCCTTTCCTTCACTGCGGGCGATGCCTAATGCAGGCTACCGACCGGCCGCAACCCTTCCGTCGCTCCTGAACGACATGACCGTCTTACGATTCTTCGAAGTCAGCGAACCTGACTCGGCCGACGCGCCCGGTCACTACGCGCTCCTGGACGACATCGTCTACTTGGGCCCCTGGCCGTCTGTCGAGCAGGCAAGAACGCAGATCGAAGCCATGGCGAACGAAGCCGGAGGCCTGAGCGCGCTCGTTGAACAGGCGTTGCACCACACCCGCCACACGCGACGTCGAAGCTCGGCGGCTGCGACTTTTTTGCACGCGCGCAACGGTAAATTCGCCGACTAAACGCCGTGTAAACCGTGAAACTGAACACCCTCGATGCCCAGCACAAAGTCTGCTCCAAAGGCAAGCGCTGGCGAAATGCCGCCCTGAAAACAGGAGCCATTCAACACTCGCTGCACCGCCGCCACACACGACAGTGCGGTGAACGTGTAGCCTTCCGGGCAGGTCAGCGTACCCGACACCACCCGGCCTCGCGCGTTCCGGACTTCGCCGGCGACATCCACCCACGCCGTTTGCCGGACGCGCTCGCCCGGCCCGTCCAGAAAGCGATCAACCAGACCCGACGCCATGCGCAGCACCGCCGCCGCGCCGGGCGCGCGCCGAAGTTTCTCCACCACCTTTAACCCGGCTGCAGCCGGGCCCGGCAGCGCGACCCACGTACGAATGTTGGGAATTCCGGTGGTTTGCCACGCGGTCACGGCGTCGCCAAGCGGCATGGTGACGACGTTTTGTTGCCCGTGCGGAAAGTTGAACGCGCGCTTGCGCCACGCGAAGGGAACCGGGGCCATATGCCCGTCAATGCGAACGAAACCGCCCAGCGGAATGCCTTCGAGGATGGTCTTGAGGGTGCCGCGGCTTACGGAACCAAATCCCGCCAGCGCGAGCTCCAGCTCCAGCGCATCGGGCAACTCCCGGTGCAGCATGGCCGCCAGACAATCCGTAGGCACGACGTCCAGCCCCACCCCGGAGCACAGCACAATTCCGGCCTGCTGCGCGCGAGCGTCGTGCTGCTGAACGAACTCAAACACCGAGCGCTCCCCGGTAATGTCCAGATACGACACTCGGTTACGCAGGCAGGCTGCCACCATGGGCTCGCTGGTCTGCGAGAAGGGGCCGGCACAATGCATCACCACGGCCATGTCACGCACACCCGCATCGACCTCGCCGGGGTCCGACAGACCAAAGACGCGCCACGACAGACCGTGGCGTTCAGCGAGCGCCCGAGTCCGTTGTTCGTCGCGTCCGGCGAGTACGGGGCGCATGCCCAACTGCACGGCGTGCTCTACGACCAGCCGTCCGGTGTATCCGTAAGCGCCATAAATGAGCCACTCATCCGTCGAGGGTTGGACAAGCGCTCGAGGTGTGTTCTGGTTTTCCTGCAGCAAAGCGTACCCGGGTGCCTGCCCATGGCGGCCAGCCGGACCAACAGGTCGCCGCCGCGCACAAGGCACGTCAGCGACCCATTTTCCGGTGTGTAAAAAAGTGGAGGCGGGGGGAGTTGAACCCGGCAACCGAGCACGCCTGCCACACGGCAGGCGCGCGCAGGGCGGCAGTTGACGGGGGTTCAACAACCCGTCTCGAAAAAGTGGAGGCGGGGGGAGTTGAACCCCCGTCCGAAAGTCCTCCGCGCATGCGTCTACGTGCGTAGCTCGTGTATTGAATCGACCCATTCGGCTGCCCCATGAGCAGGGACCAGTCGGGCAACCCCGTAATTAATCTTGTGAAGCTGGCGTCACAGGGAAGACTCCAACAGCACCAGTCTGGTTTAAATCAGAGACTTTGCGGCGCTCCAGACTGGCTCCGCATCACCTCGGCTGAACCCGGGTTTTAATCAGGCAGCCACTGCGAATTCAACGTTGTTGTTTGCAGTTATTTTTTGCCGGTTTTTTGAGAGGCCACCGACGCCTCTGCACGCAACATGAACTTTGTAACCCCCGTCGAATCCAGTACGCCCCCGGAAAATAATAAATCAAAGAATCGCAGCCATCGCGGGCCACAGCGTCCAACCTTAGGCGCCATGCAACGCCTGTCAATGCCAGTGAACGGCTGCGGCGCGCCCTGCTGACACTTTCGCCATCAGAAAAGTAGCGGCCACCCGATTCTAATGGCCGATGTCGCCCCTGGCCGTCGTCCGCCGGGCGTACCCGAGCGGCAAACTCGCCGACTAGCCGTTCCAGTTGCGTTTTGCGCGCTCCAGCTCGCGCTTCACGTCACGCTCCTTCATGGAGTCACGTTTGTCGTAGTCCTTCTTGCCACGGCATAAGCCCAGCTCGACCTTGATGGTCGAGCCCATGAAGTACAGCTTGAGCGGCACCAGCGTCATGCCCGGATCGCGCACCTTGTCTCGAAGACGACTCAGCTCGGCGGCATGCATCAGCAGCTTGCGGCGACGCTGCTGCGCGTGCCCAAACTGGCTCGACGGCGCGTACTCCGTAATCTGCAGCGCCACCAACCACAGCTCGCCACCCTCGAACTCGGCGTACGAAGCCCCAAAATTCACCCGGCCCGCGCGCAGCGACTTCACCTCGCTACCAACCAGCACAATGCCGACCTCCCACGAATCCAGCACCTCATAGTCGTGACGCGCCTTCTTGTTCACCGCGATATCTCGCGGGACGTCGGGTTTGCGGACGTCCGAAGACGACGACCTTGAATGTACGGTGCGGGGCGATGCCATGGTGCCGTGCTAGCTGGAGAATGGTGGGAGGACCCCGACCGCCGCAGAAGCGGACACCAATGCTTCAACGAAGCGATCAATCTCGTCAATATCCACATCGGCCCGCATCGTCACACGCAGGCGCGACGTGCCCTCGGGAACCGTGGGCGGCCGAATACCGGTCACCCGGTAACCACGCTGCAACAGGGCGGCAGACAACGCCATCGTCTGTGCAGCATCGCCGATCCGCAGCGGAAAAATCGCCGACTCCGTACCACCCCGCCACCAGCCAACGGATGCCAGCGCAGACGCCAGACGAACCGTGCGCGCACGCAACGCCCGCTGATGCTCCCCATGCTCAAGCACCGACACCGCCTGCAACGTCGCGCCAGCCGCAGCGGGCGGCAGCGCCGTGCTAAACACCAGCGGCCGAGCCCGATTGTACAGCCAACCGCGAAGCGCCGCCGAACACACCACGAAGGCACCGTAGCTGCCCATCGCCTTGCCGCATGTACCCACACGAGCCACTACACGGTTCGCGACCCCGAGCTCATGACAGAGTCCTCGCCCGCCCTCACCGCGCACGCCCAGCGCGTGCGCCTCGTCTACCAGCACAAAGGCATCGTGGGCGTCGGCCAGGTCGCACAGCGCCCTCAGGTCGGTCGCATCGCCATCCATGCTGAATATGGACTCGGTCACGATCCACTTGCGGCCGCGGCCACGCCATCCCGAAAGCTGTTCACCAAGCTGCGTAAAATCCTGATGCGAAAAGATAAAGCGTTCGGCGCGGCCCAGTCGAATGCCGTCGATGATGCTCGCGTGGTTCAGCGCATCCGAGAACACCGCGTCGCCCGGTTGCAGCACCGCCGAAAGCAGCCCCGTGTTCGCGGCGAACCCGTTATTGAACAACAGCGCCGTCGCACTGCCGCCCTGCCCCATCCATTGCGCGAGCCGCGCCTCCAGCTGACGATGTATCGGCAGCGTACCCGTCACCAGCCGCGACGCGCCAGCGCCCGAGCCGGTTTGCATGGCTTCAAGCGCGGCGGCGACCAGCTGCTGCGAACGCCCCAGGCCCAGATAGTCGTTGGAACACCAGTCCTGGGCCGAGTCACTCGACGCCGGCGCATCCACGCGCCACTGCGCCCGGTCCACGAGAGCCTTCATCGCCGGCTGCAACAGCGCATCCAGTCGCGCGACCGCGTTCGTCACAGCTCGTTCACATAGGTCAGTGGCCGGCCCAGACGCTCGCTCAGCGCCGCTTCGATATCGTTCAACCGATAAAAGATGCGAATGGCGTCTTCGAGTGGAAACAGACAGGGGGCCGACAGGTCCTGGCAAATACCAGCTTCCAACATGAAATCAGGTATTTCTGTCGGCGCGGGCCGCTCGGTAATCCGATACACCCACCGAGCGACGGCCAGGCGACGCGCGCCCGGGTCAGCCTGATCAAAGCGCGCAATCAGGCGGTCGGACGAATAGCCCTCGAACTCGGCCATGTCGTCTTCGAGATGCTTCTGGTTGTATCGAAACATGAAGTTTGTCTGGAACACCGGGTAAAGCGCCTCACGACTCTTCACCGCCACGCGCTCCACCACGGCATCGGCGACCTCAAGACCGTCGACCTGCCTCAGAAACAGCAGCTCGTACAGGGTCGCGGCTCCCTGAGGATACACCGTCGCAAGCTCGTCGGCCTTCGCTTCGATGTCAGCGACGAGCGTCGCCCCAATCTCGGGGGCCTGCCCGACTTCGAACGCACCCACGCGCATCTGCATGCGTCGCACGGGGTCAGGCACGCGCACCGACGCAGCCAGCCAGGCGGCCTCCAGCGCACTGGCGGCGACCGTCTTTTCGGGCCCGTCCGGCGCTTCGCGCAGGGCGTCCTGCATCTCAATGAAGCGCATGACCTGCAGCGCGGGTGGGTCCTGCACCGGCTCGGCCGTGCCACTTCCCTCGGCCAGCGGAACGGCGGCAGGCGGCAGCGCCATCTCGACCGTGGGCAACAGCTGCACCTCGGCTGCGAACGACAGGGCGCGCACGTCAATCCGATTGTCTTCGGTGCAAGGCGCCAGTCCGTCCACGGCATCGGAGACCGTTGCAGCGGCCAGCGCAGCAGCCACGCAGGTGTCCTGCCGCAGCGTGTCGCGTTCGACCCCGGCGGTCAGCGCTGCGATGGCCACCTGCGCCTCGGCAAAACGTCCGGCAACAGCCAGCGCCTGTGCGCGAAGCTGCTGCGCGCGCGCCTGATTGTCGGCAGGCACGCTGTTCAGAATCGCGAGGGCCCCCGAGCCGTCGCCCGCTTGCAGCAGGGCGTTCACCTGCTCGATCTGCCCGGGTGTGAGCGAGGTTGGCGCGGGCGTGGCGGTCTGACAGGCAGCCCCGAGCAACAGCGCGGCCAATGTGCACGACAGGATGCCCATACGGGGCGCAAGGCGACGAGTCATGAATTCACGGGAGGTAAGGCGGGCGAAGTCGCGTCGTTGAGCGCGCACAGGCGAACCCGGAGACGGGTAAGCAGCCCTGCCCCCAAAGCGCAACCCCGCCGGGCGTGAATGCGATCAGCGGTTGTGCACGAGCTTGCGCAGGGCGTCCTTGAAGAGGACTTCGGCGCGGGTCGGCGACTGAATTTCGGTGACGAAGCCGAGTCCGAAATTCTTGTGGTTGATCAGGTCGTGGCGCTGCAACCTGGCCGAGATCGCGTACTGAATCGGCTTGTTATCGCCATATTTGGCGTTCAGGCGGTCCCAGACCTCGGCACAGATGTCCGGCTTCTCGAGCTTGGTCTTGGCCACGCCCTCGATCGAGGGAGCGGCTTTTACCGGCACCCGACGCTTGGCGACGACGCGCGAAATCACGTCCTCGTCAGCGTCTTCGTCTCCTTCACCGTCGTCGATCGCGATCTCTTCGTCGTCGAACTCCAGTTCGCTATCGGCAAAGTCGCCATCAATCTCTTCTTCACCACCTTCGAAATCGTCCTCGAATTCTTCGTCTTTGGTATCGTCTTCGTGGCGTTCCTTGACCATCGATTTAGCCTCAGTGCGAGTTCAATGCACCCCGCAGGCGGGGTCTTCGTGAGCGAAACAGAGTGCGGGTTAGCGGAGTGCAGCGCCCGGCGTCAAGCAGAGGGCCACCCTGAACAACATTTCCTGCACGCGGGCCGGTTTATTCGTCGTCGTCATCGGCCGACGGACCGTCGGGGGGCTCCCCTGAGTCCTCGGTGGGCGCGGGCACGACCGAACGAGCGACCTCGTCATCCATGCGTCGTTGCAGCAGAAACGCCGCCCTGCGAACGGTCTCGTAAGGAATGCGCACGCTGAACTGCATGCCGCCCTGCTCATCGACGACGAGGCCACTGGCCTCTGTGCCGGCCATGTCCTCCAGCAAAAAAGGCAGCGGCGGCGCGTCATCGCGGGACATCCCACGCAGATCGAAGGCCAGGTCCGTCGCCATCTCGCGCGCGAGCAGGTGCTCGGCGAGCTGTTCATAGACGTCCGCGCCGGACTCTGGAGGCAGCTCGACGGGCACGGGGCCATCGTAGCGGATCGTGAACACGTTGGACGCGACCTCGTACCGACCATCGTCCACCATGCGGGGCCGATGCAGCTCGGCGAACGTGCGGTCGAATTCGGCCCCAAACACTATCCCACGCAAAATCTCGCGCACCGCCACGGCCTCGCTCTGCAGGGCGGGCTCCAGCGTCGGAGGCTCGCGCAGAATCGGGTCGCCATCGATCAGCCGGTCGAGCTGAACGAGCGCCTGACGCGCCTGATCCGGGTTGGCCAGAGCGGCCGGATTGTCCGGATCATTCAGATCAATCGGCAACGTTGGCTCGGCCAGAATCGCCTGCCGGGCACGCGCCATCAGGTAATCGCCCCATTCGGTCATCAGCGTCGCGTCGCGATCCCGCGCCAGCAGACTCGTGACGGCCAGCTCGTACCCCTCGCGATCCGCAGGCTCCAGCAGATTCTCGCCGCGGCTCTGCATCAACAACGCCCGGTACCAGTCGCGTTCGACCTGCAGGGCCCGACGACGCTCCTCGTCGCCCGCGGGCATGGCCGCCAGCTCGTCCAACACGGCGCGGGCCGCGTTCAGATCGCCTTCCGTCGTCAAAAACTCCGCCAGCCGAACCCTTATCTCGACGCTCGCCGGAAACTTCTGCAGGGCGCTCACAAAGGCCGCGCGTGCAGCCTCGACATCGCCGCTCGTGGCCAGCGCCGCGGCCGCCACGGCCAGTTCACGCTCCGAACGCTCGGGCTCGCACGCGGCGACACCCACCACCAGCACCAGGGGCATCAACCACCGTCGACCAAACCGGGTCCGCAAGGCAGAACAAACGGGCATGCCAGATCAGGGTCAGTGGGCGACATCGCCCATACAACGGGAACGCCAGCGCAGGCACAGCCGGCTGGCACGTCGTCGGTACTTCGGAACGGCGCCGCTGAAAAGGGGAATCACGGTCACCGAACGGTTGACCCCGGCCCAACTCCCCTTCCCCCCTCGCGCAAGACGTCAAAGCGAGCGTCATCCTCCTGTGACCTCGCCGTCACAACCCGATCCGTGGCAGCGGCCGAGCCACCCGCGCCCTGAAAAAATTTCATGCTGCGGGGGCAAATGGGGCTTGCGCCCCCCCCCTTCGCTGCTATGGTCTGCGCCCGTTTGGCGGTCACCTGCGATTCTGCAGAGAACCGGTCTGTTGGAACCTCGCCGCCAGGGTTCCACGTGGTGCGTCAGGAGTTCACGTTCATGCGAATCGAAGCGTCGGGATACCGCCTGCCCTCGCAGTCGGCCCACGGGCATGCATCGGCTCAACCCCGATACATGCGATGGCTCGATCGTCTGAACACGCTCGCTGGCGTGTTGCGCTAACGAAACGCCGACA
>JAGWVZ010000166.1 GCA_018970625.1 Myxococcales bacterium
GTGTACCTGTTTCACTCCACAATCGGTCATCACGGTCTCTTCTCGCATTCGCCGTGGCTACTTGTTGCGCTGCCCTGCCTGCTTTCGGGATGGCGCGGGGTATCCGGCGGCTCGGCCACCGGACCGTGGTGGCAGCGCGCTCACCAGCAGTTCATGACCAACCCCGACGTCGCCTTGCGCCTGGGTGCATTACTGAGCGTAACGTTTGTCGTGGTCTATTACACGTTCAAGTCGAACAACTACGGTGGTCTTTGCGTCGGCATGCGCTGGTTCATGGTGACCCAGCCGGTGCTTGCACTGGCGGCCGTGCATCATGTGCAGCATAGGCGGTTGATGGAGCGGGCTCCCGAACTGTTGTCAGCATTGACGACAATGGGCGCGATTGTGTGCCTGTGGGGCACGGTCAGCGTATGGGGAGAAGGGCTGATTTTCGTTATCTTTCGCGGCCTTGGCATGGGTAGCATCAACGGCTGAGGCACACAGGCATGCAGCCAGGCCGCCTGACCGCGACCGTCAGCCCCGCGCAGTTCCGAAAAGGATGACTTCCGCTGCGCTGTCCTCCGCACAGCGTCGATGGCCCCCGTGAACATCGGAGTCTTTTTACGCGCCCGGGGGCTGACCCATGACACCGACGGGGGAGTCGGCAATCCGAAAATCGGACATGTTCAACAGCGCCCGATCGGGTGAGCAACGGAGGACGGCACGTTCGACCACCATCAGCAACTCGCGAACATTTCCCGGCCAGTCCAGTGACTGCAGCCAGGCAAGCGCAGCAGGATCAACTCCGGTCACCTGACGATGATAGCGCCGAGAGAATTCGCCAATAAATATCTGGAGCAACTCGGGAATGTCATGGGTTCGCTCGCGCAGCGCCGGGACCACCAGGTGCTGGCGACCAAGTGAGATCGCAAGGTCGTAACGAAACAACCCTCTTCCAGCCAGCTCGTGGAGATCACAATGCGTAGCAGCAATCACACGCACATTGACGGACTGCGCAGCGGAATCGTGGGCGCGAAACAACTCGCGCTCATGGAGCAGGCGCACGAGCTTCAGCTGAAGGGCACTGGGCAGCAGATGCACGTCATCCAGGAAAACCGTTCCGCCGTCGCAGAGTTCAAAGACGCCCTGTCGAACGGTGACGTTACCGGCTTCGTCCTGTTTCACCTCGCCAAACAGCTCAATGTCCAGTGCAGCTTCATCGAGCGCACCACACGGTTGCGCGATGACCATGGTACCCGAGCGCGGGCCAAAATGGTGTAGCGCGCGTGCGAGGAGCTCTTTTCCCGTACCTGCTTCCCCACCGAGCAGCACCGAGACATCGTTTTGCGCCCACTGCAGAATCTCCTTCTGCACGTGGCGCATCACGTCAGAGCGGCACACGAGCGGCTTGAACAGGTGGTTTCGGCGCTCGCGCTCCCTGAAGTAGCGATTCTCTTCGAAGGTGGAACGTGCGAGATCGATGAGGATCTCGCGATGCAGGAAGGCTGTTATTGCAGGGCTGGCCGCCTGCCAGACTGCTTCGAGTTGCTGAAGCGCTGCCGCTCCGGGCAATCCGCATCTGACCAGAATCACGGCAAACACATCGTGGGGAGCGCTTACAGGTAACGCGACGGCCCAACCCTGATGGTCATCAATGGCGATGGGGTTTCCCTGTCGCAGTGAATCGACTGGACTCGAAGGCTCTGCGAGCAAACGATCGAGCATACCCTCGGTCGAATACTCCGAACCGGCGCATTGAGAGCTCCAGTCCCGTGCATCGGGCGCACGCCAGACCAATCGCACCCCGTCACAGGGAATAAATCCCGAGAACGCTCGCCAGAGCGCATCGACGACAGACGACATGTCGTGCTGAACGGCGATGGCGCTAATCAAGGGGAGCACGGCCTCGGCCGCACATTCGCACTGTCCCGTAGAAGGCTCACATGGCGTGACGCGCATCCAGGGGCGTCGTGCAATCTCCACCACCTCAATTCGAACCTGCGTGTCGTCACCAACCAGGAGCGATGCCCCCGGCGGATACAGGACATCGGGCAAGACACGTTCCCGCGAGCCACCGGGGAGGACAACCTGAACAGGCACGGCCTGATTTCTGGCAACAAAACGAAAGCCGTCCTGCTCGACATCGGCCACAACATCTCCCACGCAGAGCGCTGCGATCCATGCTCCGATCGCGATATCGCTCCGGGATGCGCCGCCAATGGTGAGCGTCGCCCTCTGAAACTCAAGTTCGCGCGCCTGACCGTCAGGAGAGTGAATACGAACGCGCATCTTCACGGGGAAACCTGCAGCGCGGGTGTCGCGGATGGCGGCGTAGATGGTGGGGCTGGTGCTGGCACGGCGTCTCGCGGATGTACAGCTGGCCGAGGTACCTGCGGCGAGCCGTTCACCATTCCATTGGACCCAGCCGCCTCGGAGCGTTCCTGAAAACCGGAAATGCCCTCAATGGCGACCACGTGAACCCGATGCGCACCGGGGTCGGTTTCGTCAAGCGCCAGAGCCTGTTCGGCCAGCTGTCGACAATCCACATACTCACCGCTGTTGCACGCGAGCTGCGCGCGGGCGACCAGACCGGCAATGCGTTCTCGCAGCTCCGCTCGATCCGCGGCGGGCTCTGCGCTGGCTTCGCGATCGCTTTCCCGGACCATCGCAGACTGTTGCGCCGGCGAAGCGACCAGCGGCACCTGCACCGGCTCGTTCATGGGCGGCGCAACCACCGAAGACGTGGTGTCTGTGGTCGCCAGATCGATGGACCAGATGAATGTGCCAAACAACCCGGCCAGCAACCAGAACGTGAACGCTACCGTTGCTGCCGCCTTCACGTTGGGTGTGGTCGGCCCGGGGGTCCTGTGGCTTCGGGCCGCATCGTTCCACGCGTCACGAATCGACACCAGCCACGGAACAATCAGCACGCCTGCCAGCGCAAAGGTGACCGCCCTGCCCTGCTGATTGTTGTAGGCCTGACCTGCACCGGGGGCGAGCAGCGAAAACAGCGCCGCTCGCAGTGGAATATTGCCCTTCGACGCCGCAGCAGAGGTCGGCGCGACAGCAGGCGTCGCCACGGCATCGTCGGGGGCATGAAGTCGCACAAAGGCCTTCGGCGCCTCCCGACGGGGCGGAGCCGCTGCTTCACGCTGTTCATCCATCGCGGCAAAGATCGGTGGTTCGGCCGGCGGGCGTAGCACGTGTTCGGCCGCAGCGGGCGCAGGTGTTGCTGCGCTGACGACAGCCGCCAGCTGCGCTTCGACGCCCTTACCCAGCACGGCCCCCCAGGCGCCAACATTGGCTGCCTCGCCTGCGTTGACGTCCGTGAATGGATGGGATTCCTGCAGTATGGCAACCGCCTGAGCTGACACATCGGCCAGGATCAGCGTCTGCTCCAGCTCGTCGTTGACGGACGATATTCTTGTGATCGCCGAGATTCCCCTTCCCTCGGCCATGGCTACCGGTGCATGCAGGTTACCGGCGGGCGGGGGATGAACAGCTGCAGCTTCTCCGCGAAGCAGCGCCGCGCGTTCGCGTGCCGGGCTTGGACGGGTCACGCCGGCGGGAAGGCCCAGGCCGGGAGCGAGCGCCGATGCCCAGGGCGAGGGAACCTCGCTATCGTGTCGTGCGTGCGGATTCGACACCTGCGGTCTGAATACCGCCGCGAGGTCTCCCTGGTCGAGCTGATTGACCAGCTGCGAGGGCGAACCTTGCATGGTACGACCGAACGGCTGCTCGGTTATCGGCCCGGCCACCTGCGACCAGCCCACAAGTAATGTCTGCTCGGCCGGCGGCTGTATGGCGACCGCGGGTCGTGCCGTCGCGACAATCGACAGATTCGCCAACGCCTCGATGACACTCGAAGCTGTATGCAGGTCGACGGCTGCAACGACGGTGACTTCGCCAGCCTGCAGCGCACTCATGACGGCCGCCGTAGGGATGCGGAACCGTGAACCCAGAAGCGCCGCCAGTTCCTCGAGGTGATCATCCCACCCAGCCGAGACCACATTGACCGAATATGCGATGTCCTGAGTCAAAACGCCTTCCGCGAGTTCAGCCATGTCGTTCTGGGCGCGCGAATCTATATCGTTCCGCATGCCGGTCGGCAAGGTAAGGTCAGAACAAAACCCGCGCTCGACAACGACTGCCGCCCTGAGATGCAGCTCCGGGCTCTTTGCAGGGCGGCGGGGAAGCCAAAATTGGCTTGTACGGTCTTGCGCTGGTGGACAAACACCGTAGGAACACAGCCGCACATGAACGCGCCACCACCCCGAACGAACATGTCAAACGCACTTCCGTTGGAGCAGCGAGCCGAAGCCGCCCGACGCGCTGGCCACGTGCTTGCGCGCGCGCCGGGTCAGCTGCGTACCGCCGCCCTGCTCCAGCTTGCGCAAATGTTGCGTACAAATCGCGACGCGCTCCTGCTGGCGAACGCTCAGGACGTCCTCAACGGCGAGAGCCGAGGGATGGCGGCCTCGTTCGTCGACCGGCTGCGTCTGACACCGGCCCGAATTGAGCAAATGGCGGTGGCGATTGAAGAAATTGCGGCGCAGGACGACCCTGTGGGCCGCATTGAGAGTGAGGTTATCCGTCCCAACGGTCTGCGCGTGGCGCGCATGCGGATTCCGCTGGGTGTTGTGGCTGTCATTTACGAGGCCCGACCGAACGTGACCACCGACGCTGCGGCGCTGGCGATACGTTCAGGGAATGCGGTGATCCTTCGCGGCGGTAGCGACGCGCAGCACTCCAACACGGGGCTGGGTCATCTGATCGCGCAGTCGCTGGTGGCATCGGGGTTGCCACCTGCATCGGTGACCGTGGTGGAAGACCCGTCGCGGGATGTCATGCTTCAGATGTTGCAGTTGGCGGACCACATCGACGTGGTGATTCCTCGCGGAGGCGAGGGGTTGATACGCTTCGTGCGCGAGCACTCGCGTATCCCGGTCATCAGCCACTACAAGGGCGTTTGCCATGTGTACCTCGATGCCGCAGCGGACGCTGAGCTGGCGCGCAGAATTGTGCTGAACGCCAAGACGAGTCGGGTCAGCGTATGCAACGCGGCCGAGACGCTGCTGGTGCACGAGACGATTGCCCCGACGCTGTTGCCCCTGGTGGCCGACGATTTGCTGGCTGCGGGCTGCACATTACACGCGTGTCCGGAGACTCTCGCGTTGCTGGGCGCCCGTCACGGGATTGTCGCAGCGACCGAAGAAGACTGGACCACTGAGCACCTGAGCCTTGACCTCGGGGTCAGGATCGTGAAGGACTTGGACGCTGCGATGGACCACATCGCAACGTATGGCAGCAGTCATACCGAAGCTATCATCACGGATTCGTTGCGCGCCGCCCAACGGTTCACTACCGAGGTGCAATCCAGCTGTGTCATGGTTAACGCCAGCACCCGGTTTGCAGACGGAGGCGAACTGGGTCTGGGTGCGGAGATTGGTATCAGTACCAGCCGCCTGCATGCTTACGGCCCGATGGGTGCAGAGGGCCTGACTACACTGCGCTTTGTTGTTACAGGTACCGGTCACATTCGGACCTGATGTACGTGTTCGGGCCTACGGGCCGCCCTTTCTTTTGCCGGAATCCAGACCTTGAGTACCCAGACCCCCGCTCCCGCCGTTGAGGCGGCATCGTCGACATTCGACACCGAAGCTCTCGCCATGGCCATTGTAGAGGCCGCCTGGGACCTGAAGGCGCGTAATGTTCGTGTCCTCGACGTACGTCGCATTGTGCCGTACGCCGACTTTCTGATTCTTTGCCACGGCACCAGCGACCGTCATGCCGAGTCCATTGCGGAGAACGTCATGGCCGAGCTGCGCCCTCAAAAGGTGCGGCCTCTGGGGATTGAAGGCATGACCGGGAGTGGCCGTCGCGAGCGCGCAGCCTGGATCCTGATCGACTTCGGTGACGCAGTACTCCATGTCTTTGGTAATCAGGAGATGCGTCAGGAGTTCAATCTCGAGAGCATCTTCAGTGATGCTCCGCGCGTGCAACTGACTCTGCCGCCCGACCTGGAAGACGAGCCGCTGCCGCGAGCGAATGCCGGGCGGTCGTGAGGCTGACGGTCGCCAGTGTGGGCCGACCGCGCGACAGGCATCTGCAGTCTCTGGTGGACGACTATGCATCCCGCATTCGACGTCACTGGAAGCTGGAGCTGGTTCAGGTGCGCGAAGGTGACGGCAACCCTGACGCGGTAAAAGCTGCGGAGTCAGAGGCGTTGCGACGGGTAGTTGTGCCACGTTCGACGGTGATTGTGCTGGACGAACGCGGAGATATGCCCACATCTACCGAGCTGGCGCTGCGGATGGAGAAGGCGATGAACCAGTCGCAGGCCGACTGGACGCTCCTTATCGGCGGCGCCAACGGACACGCTCCCGGCATGCGTAATCAGGCCGACTGGGTATGGTCCCTTTCCCGACTGACACTCCCACACGACCTCGCCCTCGTGGTGCTGCTGGAGCAACTTTACCGGGCCGGCTCGATTCTGCGGGGCGAACCCTACCACCGGGCGTGAATAGTCCGACGATTGCGAAAAATTCGACAGCGGTGGAGTGCGCGGGGCGACCTCAACGGACGACAATACATCGAACCCCTGACTCCGGAGGAAGAGATGTTGAAATTCCTGTCGTCGGTGCTCGACGCGTGGCTCCCTGACCGCTGTCCTGTATGCAGCGGCGAAGTGCGTGTCGGTACCCGTGGTGTGTGCGACTTCTGTGCATCGCTGCACAACGAGCGTTGGATCAATGTGGATGGTGTGGAGCGTTGCCTGGCGGTGGCGCCGTATCGTCAGGCCATTCGAGATGCGATCCATGACCTCAAATTTGCTGGCGATTCCTGGCGGGGTCGTCGGCTCGGGCAATGGATAGGGGAAATTGCCGGAATGCATGGCCTCGACAGGCACCCTGCGACGCTGATCGCCGTGCCGCAGTCGGCGGAGCGTTCCCGGCTTCGCGGCTATAACCACGCGGTACGCCTGGCGCAGGGAGCACAATGGTCAGGCGCGCAGGTTGGCTTTGGGCTGGTCACGCGTATGCAGGACCAGGGTGCGCAGCATTTGCGAACGCGTCGGGAACGTCAGGCGATTGCGGGAGCGTTTTCGGCACGTCGGCTTGAAGGCCGAATCGTGCTCATCGACGATGTCGTCACGACGGGCAGTACGCTGGCCGCGGTAGCCGCCGCGATACGAGCGAATGCGTCTGGTCCCGTTGAGATCGACGCATGCGTTCTCGCGTGGACGCCGGGCGACGCGGTTTCTTGACGGTGACGTTGCGCCGCTGCTAGGGTCCCGCTCGAAAGTGCCTGTTTTCTATGGCAGCACATGACGTGGTTAAAGGGTGTTCTATGAGTCCGCGGCTCGGTACATGGTGCGCGTTGGGTGTTCTGGTGGCTTCGCTGCCTTCGGGCCTTCACGCAGCCGAGCTGACGGATGTCGTCGATGCGGCCGACGTCCAGAACAATAATCCCTATGACTTTCACATCGAACCCACGATCGGGCAGCGGTTCGAGCAGGGCGTTATTACACGCGAAGGGCCCTGCGGTGAGACCACGACACCCGAGTGCGAGCTCCCACAGACCGGCCTGACACGCGAGCTGGACTATCGTCGCGTGACGACGCAAATGGACTT
>JAGWVZ010000167.1 GCA_018970625.1 Myxococcales bacterium
GGTCAGCCGAACCGACTTGTCCTCGCGGATTTCGTCGGCGGGAGCGACACCTTACACCGCCTGTTCTCCGTGTGTCAACGGTTTTGTTCGGCCCCGGCACGACGGTATGCAGTGTCAGTTTTCACCGTTGTGTCAGTACCTTAGCCGGCACGTGCGTGCGTCCCCACGAAGAAATCTCCACGAGCGGGATCTGCTTTTCGTTGCACGACGATCCTGTGCCTCCCCGGCACGGAGGATCTACGCCTTCGCGCCTCCCTCGCCGAAGCGTACCGCCGCCCTGCCTGCCCGGCGCTCAGCCAGACAACGCCGCTAACGTGACACGAGGCCGTCCAGCGCCCCGGATGCACCCTCCCCATAACTGCCCACTTCGGCCCCCAGTGACCGCCCCAGCGCACCCAGAAGGGCCGAGTGCCGCGTACCCGGATAGGTCAACAGGCGCCCCGTGTCGATGCTGCCTCCGCCTTTGCCGGCAACCAGAAACGGCATGTCGTCGTGCAGGTGCGTGTTGCCGTCCGACACCTCGGTGCACAGCAGGATCGTGCTGTAGTCCAGCATCGTTCCGTCGCCTTCGGGACGCGCGGCAAGCTCGGACAACAGGTACGCGAACTGCTCCACAAACCATCGACGCTGCGTCACATATTCGGCGAACTCCAGCCGCCCGAAGTCATGTCGAGGCCCATAGTGGCTCGCCTGATGGCTTCGCATGTCATAGCCCGGATCGTACAGCTCCGTGCCGGGAAAACGGCTCATCACCAGCTCGCTCGTGTGCTGGCTGGCCTGCAGAACGCCGACGCGCGTCAGCCCGCACGCCATCGCCGTCACCAGCACGTCGATCTGATCGCGCATCTGCGTCGGGAAGATCGAGGGGTCATGAATGCGGCTCTCGTCGAACGGCGTCAGACCAAGCAGCGGATCGGAACAGTCCGCCGCAGGAACCTCGGGGGCAACCGACGTCGTCAACCGACGTTCGAGCTCTCGAACGGACTCCGTGTGCAGATCGAGTCGCGACCGCTCGGCGGCGCTCAGCCCTGCCCGCACGCTGTTCAGGTCGTCCAGCACGTAGTCCAGCACGCGTGAGCGTTGCGCCCGAAGGGCATCGGCAGCGGGGTCGCCCCCCGGAGTGCCCGGCGTTGCGCCGCTGAACAGTCGCTCAAAAGCTCGCAGCGGGTGGTCTTCCGGCCGAATCGTCGTCCCCGGTGCGACATATGAGATGTGTTTGTCGCCCGACGCGTTGTTCTGGTTTGCCTGCACCCCCAGATAAACGTGTCGATGAGGAAACGATGCACCGACGGTGCGCGCCAGATAGTGGTCAATTGACTCTCCGTTTCCGCCATCCACGCCCGTCAGCAGCTTCTTTGCCCCGCCGGGATGGCTTCCTGAGTCAGTGCCTCCCATGGAGAGTCCGTTCAAAAACACGCACTCATTTCGCCAGGGTTGTAGAGGCCGCAGCACGTCAGGCAACGCGAAGTCGCGCAAGCCGCCCGTCGGATGCCACAGCGACGGCTCTCCATCGGCGCTGCGCCCCGGCACCCCATCCGGGAAATAGAACACGATGAAACGTCGAGACACACCGTCGAGCGCCCACGCACGAGGTGTTCCAAGCAGCGGAGAGACGGCTGAGAGCGCTCCCACGCCGGCCAGTGCGCGAAGGAAGTGCCGACGGGACATTTTTGCAGGGCGGCCGATGTTCATGGCGCTTCCTCTCGACGAAGCAGGAATCCCGGTTCGGTCGCGACGGCGATCATCATGGTGCGAAGATCGCCGCCCGAGCGAAGAAACGCGTCATCGATCTGTTCGATGGTGCACTGGTCTTCGCGCTCCTCGTGATACCCACGCGCGAACCGATAGTACTGCCGAACCATGCACTGTCGCGCCTGCCTGCTGTCTTCGAGCGCTGCGGCCAGCTGCGTGAGGTTCGTGAAGGTCGCGGATGTCGAGGTGCCAAACCCTTCGATGTCAGAGATGATGCCCGTGGAATCAACAGGCAGACCGTTCTCGGTCGCGCGGGTGGCGCCGATGGCGTCGAACTGCTCGAAGCCAAAACCAAGGTCATCAATGTACTGGTGACACGCAAAGCACGTGGGGTCATCGGTATGTTGCCGAAATCGCTCCCGGGTCGTGGCGTTGGGGTCAACATCGGGAACTCCACCTGCATTGGCGGGTGGGACGGGAAACTCCTGACACAGGAGTCGTTCACGAACAAACAGCCCACGTCGGATGGGACTTGTCTGGTCAGAATGCGCAGTGGACACCATGACGCTGCCATGGCCGAGCACGCCGGAGCGTCCGTTGCCGTTGTAGGGAACCTGTTGCAGGGTGGTGCCTGCGACCCCGGTCAGATCATAAAGCGGCGCGAGCACAGCGTTGGCAAAGGTGTAGTCGGCGCCGTACAGCTCGGCAAAGCGTCCCGATGAGTCAAAGAACACGTGCGTCACGAAGGCGCGCGTCTCGTCTCGCATGGCCGACCGCACTTCGTCGTTGAAGTTGGGGAACATGGCTTCGTTTCGGGGAGTTGTGAGAATTCGCTCAATCCCCAGCCATTGTTCTGCAAACGTTCCGATCACATCGCGAGCTCGTGGATCATCCAGCAGACGCTGCACCTGTGCCGCAATCTGTTCCGGTGTCTGAAGGGCGTTGGCGGCGGCAGCGGCCAGCAGCTCGGCATCCGGCATACTGGCGGTGTAGGTATAGCTCAGCAAACTCGCAGTCTCGTAGGGGGTCAGCCGCCAGACTCCGTCACCGATGTCCTCGCCCATCTCGGATCGATACAGAAAATGCGGCGACGACAGCATAGCGGTCACCAGCCACTGCACGTCAGCGCGCTGGCCGGGGTCACCCGCCAGCCCGAAGTCGACAAGCCGCTGTCTTTCGGATTCGGAGAGCGCGCGTCGATAGATTCGTGGGGCCCATTCTTCGACGAACGCCGTCATGCACGCGGACCGATCGCTCTCCCACGCACAAGGCGCCAGTCGACCGAGATCGGACGCGACAAGCCGACCCAGGCGCTCTGCTGCGTCCAGATACTCTTCGGCGTGGGTGGGCGTCACGAGGGTGGCGGACGCTGAGGTGTCGTAAAAGAAGCCCTGTGGCCTGACTTCGGCGGGGACAGTCGCGACCCAATCCTGATGGAACGATGAACCATTATCGCCCCCGGACGTCTGACAGTCCACGCGGGCGACCGCATTCTGGCCACCAAATCCGTCGCTCACGTACTCGGCCGCTTCAGGGTCCGCGATCCACTCGCTCTCATTGATGACAAACTTGTACTGATTTTCGCCATCAATAAGTCGAGCACGCGCTACCCAGCGACCAATATCGCTGCGCCAGCTCATTCGGAGACCGCCGGCAGCGAGGGTGCCGGGCCAACCATTGAACGCACCGGCGACGTGAACCGAACGGACCGTGCGTCCATTCGGATTCCAGGCAAACACCACCTCGCCACAAGGGTTCGGAATGCAACGGCCGGAGTTACATTGCTCGGACTGCCAGTCGCAATCACCGCTCACTTCGCACAGGGTTGCCGGCTCGGCGAACAGGTCCGCGATGGTGTTGTTGTACTCTCGTCGGGTCAGCAAGCGCAGACGCCGCACAGCAGGTGGTGAGCCTTCGCTACAGTCGACTGCAGCACCGGCGTCGCTCAGCTCGAGGATGAACCGAGCCAGACCCTCGGCGCACTCGCCCACACACAGCGTCGGGTCTTCGGGTGGCATACGGACATCAATTGCGTCGCGCAGTTCTTCGAAGGTACGGGTCGTGCCGGCGAGCTCGGGACCTATTCCGCCCTGCCCCTCGTCGCCATGACAGCCGGCGCACAGGGTGTTCCACGCGCGCAGCGAATCAAATGAAGAAGACCCATCCGGTACAGAAACCGCTCCGGAGTCGTCAGCGCTTTGCACATCTTCGCGAACGTCGGAACCCACCTCCAATCCACTGTCGTTACCGCTATCGGGCCTCGGGCCTCCGCGCTGCGGCCGCTCGTACGTGTCGTCCGAGCATGCCTGTATGGCAAAAGTCAGGGCGCCCAACAGGACCCAACGAGGCGCGGGGCCCCTGGACAAGCGAACGTGCTGATACATGACGAAACCTCAAACCAGACGTCGGTATTCGTAACGATTCGTTCCCGTCTGCACAACCGACGAATAGAGGTTCCTGAGGCTTTTCATGGGTCAGGGCAGGCAGTCGGCGCCCGCTGCACCGGGTGTTCCGCGGCTTCCGTTGGCGAGGTTGTAGATGTTGGCAGCGAGGCACCATGCGGCGGCTTGCGCGTTGTCGACGGTGGCGATGTCACCTGTCAGCACGATGGCGTTGGACAGGGCGAAAGGCCACGTCTCTTCGCCAGTTCCGTAGGGGACGACATCCAGGACGGTGCCTCCATAGAGGAGGGTGATGGAGTCGCCAAAAGCGTTGAACAAGGGTACCGCATCGCCCCAGACGCCGTTTGGCGGCGACGGCAGATCGCCCTGGGTGGCCGCGAGGATGGCGCGCGCGCCGGGCGCAACGGATTCGCTCGACGTGATGACGGACTGGGTGCCGAGGGAGTTTCGAAGTCGCAGGTTCGCGAGCGCGACCGGAGTGGTGCCGACATTGGCGACTTCGAGCCAGGTGCGGGTGCGATCAAAGCGGTTCGCCGACACGTAGAACTCTGAGATGACGAGGCTGTGGTCGGCAATCACGGGCTGGCAGGAGCCGTTGATACAGACTTGACCGGTACATTCGGTGCGCGTCTCGGGTGCCTCGCGCGTGCACAGTCCGGTGGCGTCGTCGCAGTTACCGGGCCCGAGCGGGACAACGGCGAAGTTGCCGTCGCACCAGGGCGGCGGTGTGACCGCAGTGGTGCAGTCGGTAAAGAGGCACGGTGTGACGTCTTCGCAGGCACCATCCACGCAGAGTTGGCCGTTGGCGCCACAATCGAATCGGTTTTCCGTGAAGCGGCATTCGCCCAGCTCGCACGCCCCGGGCGCCTCGTAGGAGACAAGGACCGCGCCGGCACAACGAGGAGCGGGCGGGGTTTCACAGGTGACCTCTTCGCAAGGGTCGTCTGCGACGCAGCGGCCGTCACGGCACGAGAGCCCGAGCTCAGCGCAATTGGTTCGGTCTTCCGATTCGTCAAACGAGCACGAGCCATCGACGCAGTCCGACGAGCCGGTTCGTGTCACCGCAACGGCGCCGTCACAGAACGGGGCGGGTGCACCACAATCGTCCTCATCGGCGCATTCAATGGACGCCACGCACGCGCCGGCGGCGCAGCGTTCGTTGGGGCCACACGCGATATCGAAGGAATTGAACTCGCACAGGCCTGCCACGCACGCGCCAGGGAGACTGAGCGCCCGCACGGTGAACCGATCCAGACAAACGGGCTCGGGGGCGACAAAACAGTCTACGCCGGTGCAGGCCGAGACGCAGTCGCCGTCGTCGCAGGTACGGCCGGTGGCCGAACAATCCAGTCGAGACTCGGCGTACGAGCAGGCACCTGACGTACAGACCCCGCCGGACGAATAGCGAACCGCGACGTTTCCTTCACACGCGTTCGCAGGCGGATTATCGCACGCAATGCCAGCGCAGAGGTTGACGCACTGCCCTGCCCGACAGGCTTGCCGGGACGCAGCGCAATCGATTCGATTTCGCGGGAACACACAGCCGTCGATGGTGCAGACGCCTTCCTCGGCGTACTGAAGGGCGAAGTCGCCATCACAGGCATCCGCGGGTTCATCGCGGCAATCGCCAAATTCGCAGGCAGGCTGCACGCACTCGCCGTCGAAACAGGTGGCGCCGTCAATGCTACAGCGGGTCTCTGTGCGCGGGTACACGCACTGCCCGCGGTCGCATGTACCTGTGCTTGCGTACGTGTAGGCCCGATTGTCGGAACAAAAGGGGTTTGGCGGGGTATTGCAGACAACGCCATCACAGCGCGGGTCCTGCGTGCACGCTCCTGCGACGCAGGACTCTCCGGGCGCGGAGCACTCGGTCGTCGTCTGACGGAAGCTGCATTCGCCTTCACGGCACTGTCCCGCGCTGAACGAGATGACGGAGTCGCCGTCGGCACCGCAGACGGATCGGGGTGGAGTCTGACAGAACACGCCTTCGCAGGGGTCGATCTCGACACACGCGCCGTCGTCGCAGAACTGTCCAATACTGGCGCAGCTGAAGCGGGAGACGCCGTACTCACAGAAGCCGTTCTCGCACACCCCCGTTCGCGACGAGGTCACGGCGATGTCGCCTTCGCACCATGCGGCTGGAGGACGGTTGCAGAACACGTCTTCGCAGGGGTCCGGCAAACAACGACCGGTCGCACAGCCGAACGTGCATGTGGTCGCGTTCTCGACGTAGGTGCACACGCCCTGCTGACATGCTCCCGGCAAGCTGAACGTGACCGCCTGATTGTTGCGGCAGGCAGGTGCAGGGGGAAGGAAGCAATCGTCGACGCACTCTACAGGTGCCGGGTCTGAGTCGTCACCGCACCCTTGAGAGGCAAGGCAAAGCAGGGCGGCGGGTAGAACAAGGCGTCGGATGATAAGACGATGCATGTACGGGCTTCCCTTCCGCTCGGAGTGAGTTGCGCGACCTTACTCAGCGATGCACTGCCAGCCGGCGAACTCGGTATCTCGACAGCTGAGCGTGCTGTCTCCTACGCTGTTCGCGCAGGCCTGCGCGCTCTCTCGCACGTCGTCGACGCCATCGCAGTCGTTGTCAACTCCATCGCACTGCTCGGCAGCGGGACCGACGAGCACGGCCGGCTGTTCATCGCCAATCTGGGCATCGTCGATGCAGGTTTCCGGGTCATCGGGGTTGAAGACCACGACGCTGAGCGTGCGGTTCTCCGATGCGGCCGCGGCGACGGTGTTGAACCAGCAGAACGTGAACTCCTCGGTGCGGTCCAGAGGAATTGCGCGACCCAATGGGAACGGACCGGCGAGCAGTGTTTCGTCTGCCGTTCCATAATCGAGGTAGAAGGACGCCACGACATCAGGTGCCACCGGCGACTGACCCTCGTTAAGGACCTGAAAGGTGAGAGACGTTGAAGCGCCGCATGTAGCAGTTGTGAAGGAATTATCGCAGCTTGCGGCAACGAAATCCGCGCCCTGAGCGACGTCCTCAATGGTGGTTGCCACGTCGAGTACGGGTCCGGCGGGTTCGATATCGCAGAAGAGTACGCCAGCATCACACACCGATGTCCCGATACGGCAGCCGTCGATGCATTCGCCGGCCGGACCGGTGGGGGTGACACCCGAACAGTCATCGCGACCACCGAGGCAGAAGCCACCGTCAACGGAATCATCCACGGTGCCATCGCAGTCGTCGTCGGCCAGATTGCACTGCTCAATGGTCGGGGTGACCTGCCCGGCGCACGCAGACCAGCTGCCGCTTCCGCAGGTTTGTGTTCCGGCACGGCACACACCGACGCCGGCCGTGCCAGCCGCGCCGGAGTAGCAGGTCTGACTCAGCGGACCGCCCGCCGTATTCTCGTCCCGCGCACCGTCACAATCGTTGTCGCGGTTGTCGCAGGTCTCAGCGGTGGGAACGTAGTTACCGGGGGTCGGATTAAACACACCCGCAGTGCAACGCAGGGTATTTCCAGAACATTCGCCCTGTGTATTGG
>JAGWVZ010000168.1 GCA_018970625.1 Myxococcales bacterium
GCGGCGATTTTGGCCCTGTGCATGGTGTCCCACGCCTGCTCCATGTAACCGAGCTCTCGAAGTGCCTTGCTGGCAACCAGCAACAGGCGTGCGCTGGATCCGTGCAGTTTGCGCGACTCGCATTCATCCAGCCAGAGCAGCGCAATCAGGGCCGCGTCGTGTGCTTCACCAACATTCAGAAGCAGCTCAGCCATAAGCCGCGCCTGATTCGCGACATCAAAGATCGCAGCGCTGCGAAGCAACTGCTCGGCACCTTCCACAAAGTGCGCCCGTGCCTGAGACCAGTCTCCTCTAAGCGCATACACCTCGCCCAACCCACCGAGCGCTATCCCTGAGAGCCAGTCCAGATCGTTCGCCTGTGTGATCTCCAGCGCCTTTCGGTAGGCCGCCTCTGCGTCATCCAGACGTCCGGGCAGTTTCACGAGGCCACCACCCAGATTGGCCCAGGCATTTGCGATTCGCTGTTTGTGACCCACCGGCAGCAGGTACTCGAGCGCCTGTTCAGTCAGCCGCACGTAGTTCTCCGCGTCGTCCTCCGCGCCATAGGTGAACGCGAGGCCGGCCAGCAGCAGCCCAATTGAGCCCGGCAGGTTCTCGGCGCGAGCGCGTTCAATACCGAGTTCGAACATCCGGCGCGCCTCAATCAACTCACCGACCATGGCCCACGCACCGGCGATCAGGCTCACGGCCTCGCTCTCTCCTTCCGGGTCAGAGAGGTCTCGCAGCTCATCCAGCGCGCGGTACGCGAGACGCTGTGCTTCGTCCACCGAGCTGGTGCGTCGTGCGATGCGGGCCAGATGCAGGAGCGCTCGCGCCGCAATTCGACGCGCGCCCAGCGCGACGGCCTCGTCATAAAGCGCGAGCATGGTACGTTGCGCTACCGCTGGATTGGATTCTGCCGAATGAATCGCCTGATCGATCGCCGAGGTGAGTGCAGAGAACGCCGCATTCTCGGACACCTGAGAATCGACTGACGACGGTGAATAACTCATGGCACCTGAAGAAAAAGACAAACGCACACGGCGAGTTACCGGAAGCCCGGGCAGCCCGTGCGGGTCGCCGATCGACTCCCGCACAGACCGGTGGACGGCGTATACATGCTCGCCGCTGCGGAATCTATAGTCCGTCATCGTGACCGGACACCGGGCAATCCGTGGATTCTCGGTTCAAGTATAGCGCGGGGCGTCAAAAACTGACTAAATCTGTGCGACCCGAGCTTGCAGCAGGCGGGTCACGCTGTTTATTCTGCCTGGCCCACCCTGTAACCGTAACGCCTCGCGACCTCTGGAAACTCATGCCTCACGTGCAAACGTCCATCACGGACGATACCCGGATTCGTCGGCTTCGGCCGCTACTGCCGCCCGCCATCCTGCTGGAGTCCCATCCGTTGGATGAATCCGCGGCAGCGTTCGTCGCGCGCAGTCGGGCCGAGGTAGCCAGCGTTCTGTCGCGACAGTCCGACCGACTCCTGGTTGTGGTAGGCCCGTGTTCGATTCATGATGTTTCCGCAGGGCTGGACTACGCACAGCAGCTGATGAACCTTCGCGCGCAGTGGGACGACGCGCTGCTGGTCGTCATGCGTGTGTACTTCGAGAAGCCCCGCACCACGGTCGGCTGGAAAGGACTGATCAATGACCCCCGCCTGGACGGGACTTTTCGAATCAACGAAGGACTAACGCTGGCGCGGGAGTTTCTGGTGCAGCTCGCCGGCATGGGCATGGCTGCCGGATCAGAGTTTCTGGACACCATCAGCCCCCAGTTTATCGCCGACACCGTTGCATGGGGAGCCATTGGCGCCCGCACCACCGAGAGTCAGGTGCATCGGGAGCTGGCGTCGGGCCTCTCGATGCCAGTCGGGTTCAAGAACGGCACGGACGGCAGCGTTCGCGTTGCCATCGACGCCGTGACAGCCGCTCGGCATCCTCACTGCTTTTTGTCGGTCACCAAGGAAGGTCTGGCGGCGATCGTGGAGACGCACGGTAACCCGGATACGCACGTGATCCTGCGGGGCGCGTCGTCGGGCCCCAACTTCGATGAATCCTCGATTGCACGCACCTGCGTCATGTTACAGGAAGCCGGCCTGCCCGCTTCCGTCATGGTGGACTGCTCCCATGGAAACAGCGCCAAAGACCACCGAAAGCAGGTCGACGTGGCGGCAGACGTCGCCCGACGCATTTCCGCCGGAGAGGAGCGCATTACTGGCGTGATGCTCGAGAGTAACCTGGTCGAAGGTCGACAGGCACCCGGACCGCGTGAGTCACTCGTCTATGGCCGTAGCGTCACCGACGCCTGCATTTCGATGGATACCACGGCAGAGGTGCTGGATGTTCTGGCGAACGCAGTCCGGCTTCGCCGCGCGCACGCCGGAGGAGCGCCATGAGCCTTCCCGAGCTCCGCAAAGAGATCGACGCGACGGATGAGCAGATTCTGGTGCTCCTGCTCAGGCGCGGTGATCTTGCGCTTCGGGTTGCTCAGGAAAAACAACGCCTGGGGCGACCTCTTGCATACGATCCCGAACGCGAGCGTCAGGTACTGGACCGCATTGCCGCTCTCGCTGAGGGTGGCTCGCTGCCACCCGACGCCATCAGGTCGATTTACCGGGAGGTCATTAGCGCCTGTCTGGCGTTGCAACGCCCGCTTTCCGTGGCCTATCTGGGCCCGGAAGGCACATTTTCGCACATGGCTGCGCTGCAACTCTTTGGGCAGGCTGCGGTGCTGCGCGATGTGGCCACCATCGAAGGGGTGTTCGACGCGGTCAGCCGGCAGGATGCATCCCGTGGCGTCGTGCCCATCGAGAATTCCACCGAAGGCGGCGTCGCCGCCAGCATGCGCGCACTGGTACATGGCAACCTGATGGTCGAGCGCGAGCTCGTAATCGACATCTCACACTGCCTGTTGAGCCACGCACCCAACCTGCCCAGTGTGCGACGCGTGTATTCGCACCCGCAGGCGCTGGGCCAGTGTACCGGCTGGCTGCGCAAAAACCTGCCCACCGTCGAGTGGATTCAGACGACCTCGACGGCGGCGGCTGTTCAACACGCCGCCGGCGACCCGCAAAGCGCCGCTATCGGAAGCCGGCTGGCCGGCTCGCTACACAACGTCCCGGTGCTGGTCGAGAGCGTGCAGGACACCTTGAACAACGCGACCCGATTTCTGGTCGTCGGACCGCACGACGCCGAGCCGACCGGCGATGACAGCACGCTCATCGCATTCGCGCTCCATGATGGACCCGGCGCGCTTCGCAAAGCGCTGGGTGCGTTCGAAGAGCAGGGCATCAGCCTGTCTCACATCGAATCTCATCCCAGCCGCGACCGCGACTGGGGGTACGTTTTCGTCGCCGAGCTCGTCGGCCATCGCGCGGACGCCACCACCCGAAAAGCGATCGACGCCCTGCATGAGGCTTGCTCCTGGGTGCGCGTCATGGGCTCGTTTCCTCGCCACCGCACTCGGCTGCCCTGACGCCACGGACCGCTCAGAAGGCAGACGAGCCACCAACGGCTCACGTACAAAACTGCACGTTACACACCCATCTGGCGTGCAAAATCGCCCCTCTCGTAACATCGCCTCCGCTGGAAAGCGCTCGTGATTGTCCTTCACGAGGTCGCCGTCACGCGCTTACGCCTTTGGCACGGTATGTGCTCAGGAAAGAAGCAGCGGCGTCTCACGGTCCGGTCCCCGGGAGGCGCCGCACTCCATCCCTCACCGCGGGGTCACCGAATTGAGGCCCGGTTCACGATGAGTATTCTCTCGCCTACGCTGTTCGTCACTGCGTTGCTGACCGGTCTTGTCAGTGGCCCGCACTGCGCCACCACGAGCGGCGGCGCGGAGTGCTCCCCGTCACCCGGGCGCGGACGCGCTGCGTTGGTGGTTCGGTCAGGAGCGGGGGCGTTCCGGGGTCGGTGGCCATCGCAGCCTTGTGATGTACCAGCCTGCCGTATGACCGACGCGGAGACGTAATCATCATATGAACGCTTGCCGACGTTCCGAGTCAGGGTTAGCAACCGTGCTTGCGGGTGGACGTATGGTTCGCCCGCGTCCGACAGGCTCGACCCCGGCTCCACCCATGAATCTTCAGGAGTTCAAAGCGTACGTGCGTTTTGGCGACGTCGACGAGGCCTGTCTGCGTTCGCTCTGGCCGTACGTAGAGCCGCACCTCGATGCCATCTGCGACGATTTTTACGCCCGCGCCATGGCGGAGTCCTCAACGGTGGAAGTGCTGCACGACCCGATTCAGGTCGAGCGCCTCATGCGCACCCTGAAGGTCTGGATTCAGGAGCTGCTGAGCGGACCCTGGGATGAAGCGTACGCCGTGCGCCGAAAGCGCATTGGCGAAGTGCATGTGCGCGTCGGCGTGCGTCACAATGCCATGTTCACCGCCATGAGCGTCATGCGTGAGTGGTTGACACGGGCAGCGTTTGAGTCCCCGGACCCCGCCTGCTGCGTTCAAGCCGTCTCGAAGGTGACGAACCTCGATCTGGCGCTCATGACATCGACCTATCATGAGGTTCGCAGCAGTCAGGCGATGCGCGACGTGCAGGCGCTCATCGTCGCGCACATGCCAGCGATGGTCATTCTCATCGCCGAGGATGGGACCGCGCTGGCCGCAACCCCATCGGTAGCCTTTCGTTTCGGCCATGAGGTCGTCGAGGGGCGGCCGGTGAGCGAGATCCTTCCGCAGCCGCTCGTCGCCGCAATCGGTCTGAATGAACGCCTCCAACGCGCTTTCTTCTCGGGTCTCGGCGTGACCCTGCCTCGGCTTGATCTGGACATCGATGGCTCGGTGGGCCACTTCGCCGTGACGCTGGTGCCCGTTCGGCGCGACGTCCCTGTGGCCCTGCTGCACATCGATGATCACACCATCGCCGTCCGCAACGAAGCCCTCCTGCGGCGTCAGGAGAGCCTCGCCACCCTGGGTGCCCTGTCGGCGACGATCGCTCACGAACTCCGCAACCCTCTGGCCGGCATCAGCGGCGCGCTTCAGGTCATCGCCAGCGGCATGGAGTCCGATAACCGCTTTGCTCCTGTGATTGCCAAGGTGCTTGAGCAGATTCGCAGCCTGAACAGGCTTGTGTCCGACCTTTTAGCCTTTGCACGCCCTCGCGAAGCCTCGATCACACATGATTTGGACCTTCGCGCCCTTGCCGAAGACGTTGTGAATCTGGCCATGGTCGATTACCCCGACGTCCGGTTTTCCGTCGACGGTCAGGGCCGCGTCTCGGCCGACGCTGACATGGTGCGCCAAATCCTGCACAACCTCGTTAGCAACGCGTGCGATGCGCTTGAGCGTCAAGGTAGCATCATCATCGAGGTCACCGACGAAGGCCTCCGCTTTGAAGACAGCGGCCCGGGCATTTCACCCGAGGTGCAGGCGCGTCTCTTCCAGCCGTTCTTTACCACCAAACTGAAAGGTACAGGGCTGGGGCTGGCCACCAGCGCCCGGCTGGCTGAGCTCATGAACGCTCACCTGCGACTGGTAGACGCCAAACAGTTAGCGGGAGCCGCCTTCCAGTTGGCCTTCGACCCCTGAACCACGCCGCTGAACGTCACCAACTCACGGTCGCGGTGCAAAACTCCCCGGCTCAGGTTGCAGGGCGCGGGTACACAACCACCGCACTCCGAACGTTGCTGCCGCTCACTCCGACGGATTGTCCCGGGCGAGTGAGCCGTCGTCTTCGGCGAGACCAAATTTCTTCACCCGGTTCCGCAGGGCGTACCGGGAAATACCCAGCAGGCGCGCGGCCGCGGCATAGTTGTGCGACGTCCTCTCAAGCGCCTGAATCACCAGCCCCTTCTCGACCAGGTCAAGGTCAACACCATCGGGCGGCAGAATAAACGGGCAGTCGGCGTTCTGTTCCGCCGCCGCATAACGCACCGATGGCGGAAGGTCGGCGAGATCGATGCGGTTGCCGCTATTGAATATCATGGCGCACTCCATGACGTTGCGCAGCTCACGGACATTTCCAGCCCACCGATATTGCATCAGTTTCTCCATGGCAGCCGCCGTCACCCCTTCAATGTGGCGCTCGAACGTACGGTTAAACGAAGCCACAAAGTGCTCAACAAGAAGGCGGATGTCTTCGCCACGCACACGAAGCGGAGGGACCGTCACCTGCACAACGGCCAGGCGATAATAGAGGTCTTCGCGAAATCGGCCGGCAGCGACTTCCGCTTTCAGGTCGCGGTGCGTCGCCGCGATAACCGCCGCTTCGAACGGGATATCGGTGCTGCCGCCAACACGTTTAAAGCGTCGATTTTCAAGTGCTCGCAACAACTTGGCCTGCATGGAGGCGGGCAATTCGCCGATCTCATCCAGAAAGACCACGCCGTTGGCTGCCAGTTCGAACAGGCCGCGATGCTGCGCCTTCGCATCGGTGAACGCACCTCGCTCGTGACCAAAAAGCGTACTCTCCAGCAGCGCTTCCGGGATCGCTGTGCAATCGACCTCGACATAAGGGCCCTGCGCGCGCTTTCCCGTGTCATGAATCGCACGGGCGATCAGGTCCTTGCCGGTACCTGACTCGCCCTGCAACAGAACGTTGGGTAGCGAGACGGTGCGCAACTTCTCAATCGTATCAAATACCCGCATCATGGGCCCGCTCTGCCCGATCAGTCCCGCATAGGCCTGCCGACCGCCCCCCCCGACGGATGTTTGAAGCCGCTCCCGCTCAAGTGCATTTCGCACGGCGGCATACACATCGGTTAACTCAAACGGCTTGGTCAGGTAACGCACGGCTCCCAGCCGAGTCGCTTCGACCGCCGTCTCAATGTCCGAAAGCGCCGTGAGCATCAGAACCGGCGTGGTATGCCCCCGCTCGCGCAAACTGCGAAGGCAGGTCAGACCATCCATCTCGGGCATGCGCACGTCGATCAGCAGGGCAGCGGGAGAAAACTCCTCGAACATGTCGAGGCATACCTTCCCGTTTGACGCCTCGAGAACCTCGAAGCCCTGGCTCCTGAGGCCTTCAGCCAGTGACCACCGCACCAGCTCCTCGTCGTCACAAACCAGAATTCTGCCAGCTACAGACATGATCTTCCTCCAGAAAATAGGACCAACAAACGCTGTTAACCGAAACCTCTCGCCGCCGCCAGCGCGCTGTATCCATGATCTTCTCCATGCACGATCCGCGCCGCAATCGCGGATTCCGTAGCATGGCACACCATGTGCAAATCGTTGCTCCCATGAACGAAGCAACCCGCACATACCGACCCGCGATTCAACAGCTCATGGAGCACATTGAATCACTGGTGCGCCATCATCGTGGCCAGAACGGCACCGTTACCATCAGCGTCGCCGATGGTGACGCGCTGGCCGTGCTGGGAGAGCTACGACAGCGCATGCTCGAACGCGGCCTCGGACATGTGCGACTGCTGACTCTCAGCCGTGCAGGAACGCCCCGCGTCGCCTCCTATGAATTCGTACCCTGACCCACGAGGACTCCATGGCACACACGCAGACACCCACCATCTTTCAGCAGATTGCAGTCCCTCGACTGCGGCTCGGCGCCATTCTCGGTGCAGTTGTCGCTGGCGTCATCGCACTCGTCGCTCACACCGCAATCATCGATGCCAT
>JAGWVZ010000169.1 GCA_018970625.1 Myxococcales bacterium
GTGGCGCTCTACAAATGCGTTGAAGGTGTCGTAAATGAAGTCGGCGTGGGGTTTCGGGTACGCGACGCCTTCCAGCGCCGCCATCCGTTCTTCGTACTCCACCCCCTCGGCCTTCATCTCGACCACGAGATCGCGACGGGCACGCTGCGACTGTGCGTACAGCACCGGCCCCGGGTTCTCGAGGATCGACTCGACCACCGTCAGCAGATCCAGCGCGTACGTCGGTGAATCAAAGGGGACCTGCGCGATCGTATCCAGCAGGTAAAGCGCGAGCGTGTGGAACGCGCTGAAATCTTCGCCCAGCTCGTCCGCCAGACGCACCCGCGCCGGCTCGACACCGTTGCCCCGAAGCACATCCACCAGACCCGCCTCACGCAACGACCGAAACACGCGCGCCGCGTGGCGTCGCAGCAGCTTCCTGCCGCCCTGATTCTCGTGGCACACCGAGATCAGACGCACCAGCTCACGATATCCCCCGTCCAGCCCCGCCGGGTCGGCCTGGCCGCGCTGCAACAGGTGCAACAGCATGCCGTGGTCCACCTGAAACACCGATTTCAGCGGTTCGGATTCACCATCGCGCAACGACTCGAACGTCTTGCGGTCCCACGGCACAAAGCCCTTCTCAGGCTGCTTCTTCACAAACTTCTTCGACCCCTTACCCGAAGCGGCCTTCGCCTCGAGCCGAGAGTTCTCGATCACGTGAGGTGGGGCCTGACAGACCACGAACCCTTCCACATCGAACCCTTTGCGGCCCGCACGACCCGCGATCTGGTGAAAATCGCGCACCGTCAGGATGCGGCGCCGGTCTCCGTCGTACTTGTAAAGCCGGGTGAAGAGCACCGACCGGATCGGCACGTTGACGCCAACGCCCAGCGTATCGGTGCCCGCGATGATCTTCATCAGCCCCTGCTGCGCCAGACGCTCGACCAGCAACCGGTACTTCGGCAGCAGCCCGGCATGGTGCAGCCCGATTCCGTGGTGCACGTACCGGCGCATCTTCTTGCCAAACGGACTGTCAAAACGGAACGCGCCCAGCGCCTTCGAGATCGCCTGCTTCTCGGGCGTGGTGCACCAGTTGGACGACATCAGGTCGCCAGCCAGATCGGTGGCTTCGTGCTGCGAAAAGTTCACCACGTACACCGGGTAGCGCCCTCGGGTCACCAGCCCGTAGATGGCTTCGCCCAGCGGTACCTCGGAGTAATCAAACGTGAGCGGGACCGGGCGCTGGCCAGACTTTACCAGCGCCGCGTCGCGCCCCGTCAGCTGCAACAGCGCCTTCTGCACAAAGGCGGTGTCGCCCAGCGTCGCTGACATCAGCAAAAAAGTCGCATTTTTCAGCACCAGCAGCGGGATCTGCCACGCCTGACCGCGATCCCGGTCGCTGTAATAATGGAACTCGTCCATGATCACCCAGTCCACAGGCGCCCCCGCCCCCTGACGCAGCGCCATGTTCGCCAGCACCTCGGCCGTACAGCAGATGATGGGTGCACGCGTGTTGATGCCGGCATCGCCGGTCATCATGCCGACGTTGGCCGCGCCGAAGGTCGCGCACAGCGAAAAGAACTTCTCACTCACCAGCGCCTTGATGGGCGACGTGTAAAACGACCGCTCTCCCCGCGCCAGCGCTCGAAAGTGGGCGGCCATCGCCACCAGCGACTTCCCGGACCCTGTCGGCGTGTTCAGAATCACGTGCCGACCGTCCAGCAGCTCCAGAATGGCCTCCTCCTGCGCGGGATACAGATCCAGGCCGATATCCGCGGCCCAGCCCATGAAGATCTCCAACAGCTCTTCGGCTTCGGGATGATGCGCCGGCAGCCTGTCCACCAGCGACCTGACCGCCTCGCGCTCGTTCCCCTTTTCCGAATCAGACGCCATGCGTTCTCCAGAGCACAATGGTTCAGGGCGGCGGTCCGCCCAACGCTGCCGTTCTGAACGGAGCGCGACGGGTCTGTCAATCGCCGCCCTGTCCACCTGCCGGTTGCATGAATGGCGCGCCGCTGACATTACAACGCGCGTCCACCTTCCCTACTGACGGTACGTCCCATGAAATTCGACATGCGCCATGAGTTTTCCTGCCCACCCGACCTGATCTGGGAGCTGCTGGACGACCCCGAATTCGATCGTCGACTCGCCGCAGCGACGCAGGCAAAGCGCGTCACCGTCGAGAATCGAATGGACGGCAAACAGCGTTACATTCGGCGCAGCATCACGGCCAGGCGAACGCTGCCTGCCCCCATGGCCAAGTTGATTGGCTCCGATGAGATCGGCTGGGATCAGGAGACCTGGCACGAGCCCGGCACCGAACGCATGCGATGGAAGATCACCCCGCGTGTGTTGCAGGACCGCATGACCGGCGAGGGTACCACAATCGTGCGCGCCACGCCGCGAGGCTGCGAGCGGGTCATTTCGGGCGACCTGACGGTAAAGGTCGCCCTGATTGGTGGGCAGATGGAGAAGAAGCTCGTCGAAGACGTCCAGCAGAGCTACGAGAACGCCGCCCGCATTCTGCGCGAGCTGATCGCCGAGCGTGCAAAGCGCTGATCGCGTCCTCAGACCGCTGTCTGAACAGCTATACCGTCTGCGAGTAGTGGCCCGCTTCGTCGCCGGAGCGCGGGAGATACGCGTCAAAGCACATGGCCACGTTGCGCGCGAATGTCCGTCCCAGCTCCGTCAGCTCGATCGAGTCCTCCCGGACCAGCGCCAACTCTGGGCAGCGCTCCTTCACAGCGGCCAGCTCGGCGGCGAAGTGCTGGCCGAATGACAACCCCGGGCGCGCCTTCAGCAGCTCGCCCGAGACCTGCCCGTTGCACATGATCTCTTCGATCACCCGCGCGCGAAGGCGGTCGTCTTCGGACAACTCCAGACCGCGCGCGACCGGAAGGTGTCCCTCATCGATCGCCCGAAGGTACTCCGAAAGCCTGCGTGTGTTCTGCACGTACGCACCGCCCACATAACCAATCGAGGACGGCCCCAGCCCAATCATGCTCTCGGTACGCTGCACGGTGTACCCCATGAAGTTGCGATGGAGCGTGCCGCGACCCTGTGCCTGCGCCAGCTCGTCATGGCGTCGCGCCACATGATCGATGCCGATCATCTCGTAACCAGCCTCAGCAAATTGCTCGCGCGCCTGAGCGAGCAACTGAAACTTCGTCTCGGCGTCGGGGAAGGTCGCCGGATTCAGCGCCTTCTGGTGCGGTTGCTTCGAAGGGACCCATGCGAACGAATAGATGGCTGCACGATCCGCATTCAGCTCGATCACCGCCTGAACGGTTCGCCGAAAACTCGTGAGCGTCTGCAGCGGCAACCCATAGATCAGGTCGATATTCACCGACGTGAACCCGAGCGCCCGCGCCTGCTCCACCACCCGCGCGGTCTCTTCAATACTCTGCACACGCCCGATCGCCAGTTGAACGACAGGGTCAAGGTCCTGAACTCCCAGCGAAATTCGGCGAAACCCCTGCTCGGCCAGCACAGCCAGGTGTTCTTCGCTCGTCACGCGTGGATCCACCTCCACGCTCAGCTCGGCATCCGGCGTAAACTCAAACCAGCTGCGGAAGTACCCCATCAGACCATTCAGCTCAGAAGGGGAATGATACGTGGGGGTACCGCCACCCAGATGAAGCTGCGCCACCTCGCGACGGGTCCGCATGGCGCCGGCGACAAGCCCCATCTCTCGCACCAGTCGCACCAGATAGGGACCACTGACCTTGTCATGATCCGGGCTCACCGTCGCATTGCACGCGCAGTACAGACACCTGGACTCACAGAACGGCAGGTGCATGTATACGGACAGCGGCTTCTGGTTTTCACGCTCCAGATGCAGGTGCCGAAGGTAGGCATCTGCGTCAAACGCACCGTCAAACTGCAACGCGGTCGGATACGAGGTGTAACGCGGCCCTGCCTGATTGTAGCGACGAAGGAGTTCGGGAGTAATGTACATGGCCAGCCTCCTGGTTTGCTGTGGCACAGCCGTGCATTTCAATCCCCGTGCCAATCGTCGAACCAGCCGGATCGCTCCGTCTTCGAAACACCCGGAATCCTTTTACTTGTTCAGCTTTTGACAACGACGACGGCGCTTCCCCGCCGGACAGCGACCTGCCCCACCAGGCACCCGGCGCGATTCCGCCCCATCATGTTGGAGACACCGCGCGGATTCACACCCCATTTTCGTGCCATCACGCCCTCCGCGCTGCCCAACAGGAAAAAGTGCATCCGTAACGCCAGTCCCGCCATCTATACGCCCATAAACCGCCGCTTTTCGCGCCTTTCGCAGGAAAACCATGAACCGACTCCCTCTTTCGTTTGTGCTCACCCTGCTCAGCATCACCGCCGCCTGCAACACCGGGCACAGCACCGAGCCCACGTCTCAACCCAGTCGGTCGGCGACCAACACCGGTGGAACGGTTCTGGCACCGGCTCCCGAGACAGGACAATCCGTCGCCACCTTCGCCGGCGGGTGCTTCTGGTGCATGGAAGGCCCTTTCGAGGCGCTCGACGGGGTGAGTGCCGTACTGTCCGGTTACACCGGCGGCCCCGAGCAAGGCCCCACCTACCGCATGGTCTCCTCGGGACTCACCGGCCACACCGAAGCGGTCATCGTGTACTACGACCCGGCGGTCGTCACGTACGAGACGCTGCTCGACACGTTCTGGCGCAGCATGGACCCCACCGACGGCGCCGGCCAGTTCGCCGACCGTGGTCCCCAGTATCGCCCTGCCATTTTTGCTCATACGCCCGAGCAACGCGCGGCGGCCGAGACCAGCAAAGAGGCGCTACAGGCATCGGGCCGATTCGATGAACCCGTTGTGGTGCCGATTCAGGACGCCGGCGAATTCTGGGTGGCCGAGGACTACCATCAGGACTACTACCGAACCAACTCCACCCACTATAACATGTACCGCGCTGGCAGCGGCCGCACGGGCTTCCTGCGCAGCGTGTGGGGCGACGAATCCCACTGATTTTGCAGGGCGGCGGTGGCCCGACCCTCAGCGGTAAATCACCAGGTAGCTTGTCATGTGAATGTTGCCGGCGGCGGCGGTGGGCGTGCGACCGTTCAGGGTGGCCACATACGACAGGTCGGCGGTCTCACCGGGGGTGATCGAGTCGGTGACGTCTTCGACCCAGGGCGCGACGCGCTGACCGGGACACCAGCCACCTCGACCAAACCACCACGTGCCCCACTGGTTGGGCGTCATGCCGTTCTCGAGCTCGGCAATGCAGCCCTGCTCATTGCCCACGATGGGATGGTCCCGAACGAATGCGTCGCCGTTGATGCGCACCTCGTGCACGTGGTTGCAGAACTCGGCACAATTCTGCAGCTCGGCGCCGTGCCCGGTAATAATCGCGAATAATTCCACGCGGGTGGCGTCGGCCGGAATCGGCACTTCGAGCTCGGGCTGGTTGTCGTTGTACTCGGGGTTGAAGGTGCCGCCCGACCACAGCGGAATGAGCTCGGACGGGCGTTCGGTGCGCTCACTGCGACCAAAGCGCAGCCGTACCTGCGTGGCGGTAGGCTGGGTATTCCAGGGCGGCGCAAACTCCCAGCGGAACTTGCGTGTTCCGCCCTGCGCCAGCAAAGGCAGCAGCGGCGAGGCATCCACCACAAAGCGCGCCTCGCGGTGATACGTCGTAATGAATCGACCGAGCTCCAGTCGGGTCTCGCCGTCATACACAAACAGGTACGCCAGGTAGTCCCAGGCGCCGCAGTTGCCGAACTCCGGAATCGTAGCGTCGGGGCAGCGCTGATCGACCTCAATCTCCAGAATATCGTACGTCGCCAGCTCCTCGGGGGACGGCAACGCGATCTCGGTCTCGGCAAACTCGGCCAAAATCTCGCCCTGCCAGAGTGGTACGACCGTGCGCTCCTGTGACGCGAGCTCCAGATCGCGGCGCGCCTCGGCGTTCAGATAGGCGGCGTCCTGCGCGGCGTTCGCCAGATTGGATTCCCACGGCCACGCATCGGCAGCGGCCAGGTCGGCGTTGTAACGTGTGACGTCCGCGAACGACCCCAGCCCCCGAATACGCTGCGAGCGGTCGATGGCGAAGCCCTGACGACCGGCGCCCGCAAAGGTGTCTTTGAGCCACGAGTTCAATTCAGCAGCGCTGACATCAACAACGTGCGTCCGCTCAAACCATGCATCAGACTCTTCACGCGGGAAGGTATCGACGGCGTCTTCTACCCGCCTCGCCATATCTTCTGCCCGACTGGCCGCTGACTGCGGTCGGCTCAGGGTCGAAACAAAGAAGTAATGGACGTTTGGCGGCGACGCAGCGAGCAGCGTGTCAATATCGCGCTCCCAGATGCTGGAGGAATCCGCCGACGAGTTGGGAATCTGGTCGGGAATGAACACGAACACGTCGCAACCGGTCCACGCGTCGCGCAGATTGAACTCGCGACCCTGCACCGTCGTAATGGTGAAGTCGCCGGCCAGATCGCGGCGGTGCGGACCGGTGACGCCCTCTTCCCAGGCGCGAAACGGTAGTCCATCAGGACAGGCCGTGGGTTCGGGCGTCACATCTGCCGCGGCGTCGACCGTGACGTCCGGCGAGGAGCCGTCCGTCGCGGCGTCGGCCTCTACCGTGGTGTCCGTCTGCGGCTGCCCGGCCAACTCCTCGGTGCTGCATGCCGCCAGCGTGCCGGCGAACAGCAAGGCCGTTGGAGAGATGCACTTCGATACACGCACAATAAACATCGGAAGCATGCAGACTCACAGGCACATGAAACACACACGACGTTTGTGTGGCAAACGAAGGGGTGCGTCAATTGCGAATTCTCGCCTGGTCTGCCCCTCGAAAAGTCGTGCCGCACGCTGCAGACGCTGTGGTCAACTCTCGTCGTCGCCGCCGGCACGATCAAGTAGCGCTCATCAGCTCTCGTCGTCTCCGCCGGCACGCAAACCGCGTAACTCCGGCTCGGCGTTCACGATTTGCGAGAGCCGGGGGCGCTTCATGTCCAGCAGCACGGCAGCCTGCGTAATGTTGCCTTTGGCTTCAATCAGCGCCTGGCGAATGGCTTCAACCTCGAGGCGATGCTTTAACTCATGCAGACCCACCCGGGTGTCGATGGCCCAGCGCGCCATCCACGCCTCGGGAGACTGACCACTTGCCGGTCCAGCTGCAGACGGTGTCGCGGCAACCGAAGACGTCGCGGGCGACGACGAGCCGACCTCGCCAGGCGGCGATGGCACCGCGCGAAACTCGCCGCTCGTCGCGGTGGTCCCGCTCTGCCGCGCGCCTGACGCCGACAACTGACCGGCCGGCACACGCACACCGGTCACAGTGGTTGAAGACCGGCGCCGAGCCCAGTCATCGAAGAATGGCGGCGGCGCAGGCAGAAACTCTCCGTCGGCAAAGAAATCGTCGAATTGCCGAATCTGGCTCAATTCAATGCGCTCGCCATCCACAAACAACAGAATGGAACGTACAAAATTCTCGAGCTCACGAATATTGCCCGGCCATGAGTACCGCACCAGTAACGCCATGGCTTCGCGACTGAATTGCTTCGGAACCCAACCGGCCGGCGATAATACCGAACAGAAATATTCCACCAGCAATGGA
>JAGWVZ010000170.1 GCA_018970625.1 Myxococcales bacterium
GGATACAACCCGACATCGGGACCACCGAGTGAACGACCTCCACGAGGACCGTTCACCGAACCGGTGACCGTGCCAGCGCTGGGAACACCGAGCAGATACTCCCAGCTGATCACATCATCGGCGCCGGAGGTGCCGTACATGAGGTCGCCGTAAGTCGGATTGTAGGCGACAAAGTGGTTGGTCTCCCCATCACTCGCGGCGTCCAGATAGCGCCCAATCGCCCCGGGGGGCAGCGGCGGAAGTTCGACGCACTCACATTCGATGATGGCAGAGCAGGTGTTGGAATCGAACTCCGGCTCTCCGACGGCTTGCAGCGACGTACCCGGCTCACAGTCCTTCTCGTCGCACGTGGCCGATACCGGAACGCAGCTGTTGGAGCCAAAGCAGCACGCTTCGCCTTCACCGCACCCTTCCGCACACGGCTCTTCGCACGAGCAGCTGTTGTTCAGACAGCGTCCAATGTTCGGTGCCGTGCACGCCGTGCAATCGCTGTCTTCCTGACATTCCACTTCCACGCAGACGGCGTCCTGGCATCGCTGGCCATCCGGGCAGTCCTGATCCCCGGTACAGCCTTCGTCCACGATACACACGCTGCCTTCACAGATGAACCCGGGGTCACAGTCCTCGGCAGTCGCGCAACCAACGCAAACGCCATCTTCGCAGGTCTGACCGGCCCCGCACTCGGGATCACAGGGCGCGGGTTCGACCGTATCATCGTTCACCTCAGCACCGCTGCGATCATCGCCGCACGCAGCAAGGCTCACGGCAGCGACACCGCCAGCCACCAGCGCGACTGCGCGACGACGACGAGCGGCCCAGACACCAGCCACTGCCATGCCGAACAGCAGCGCCGAACCATGCGTCGATGCGGTGGAACCAGCAGTCGAACAACCCGCGCTCGGCGCCGGTGTCGAATCATTCGAGACCGGATCAATCAGCGCGCCCGTCGTGGTCGGCGACGTGACATCAGCGACAATCGCCTGTTCGACGTTGCGGAACTCCTGACGACGACGCGTCGTGTTACCGGCCGGGTCCATGACCTCCGCCTCCACCACCACGCGCCCTGCAACGCCTGAGATATCAATCGTCTCGAATACATCCGCACCGCCAACCCACTCTCCACCATTCACACGATAGCGAGCCGTCATCTCACTCGGCAACGCCACGGTATCCGTCACATCCATCCACACACCCTGCCCTTCGCGACGCAGGGTCAACGAGGGAGCTTCGTAGTCCACCACGATTGACGTGGCAGCGTTCACCACGCTGGTGGAATAGGGGTCACCGATCTCACGCGCGCGCACCTCAACCGAGTGATGTCCCTGCAGCGCGAACACAGGGTCGCGAATGACAAGCTCGTCGCCCGCGCGCCAGAACGACCACAGACCACCGTTGACGCGGTAGCTGTACTCAACGCCCGGGCTGTCCAGACCGTACGTGCGGGTCTCCATCGCCAGCACCACATCCGGTGTCAGCACGTTGATATCAATGGGTGCGCGGTCAAAGCGGGCAGCCGACAGCATTTCGTTCAACGCCAGCCGGTCGTCGTAGCGAACCTGCGAAGACGCGATCACCGGTTGCAGCGTCGCCGTCAGCCCTCCAGGGGTGGAGCCGACGTATTCAAGGTTGGCGAAGATGGCGAGCATGGTGTTCGACTCAATGGAGGTGAAGGCGTCGTCGGGAAGTACGAGCCTGAAGCCCTGAAGGTCAGGCAGGGCGATCGGCGGGATAAGGCCGCCGCTGCCCAGCAGGGTCGGCAGCAGGCCCCCGATGATGCTCGGCAGTACGGCGGCGATGTTCTCGACCTCTTCCTGAGCGAGCAGCTCGCCGTTCAACGCCTCAATGCGCGTAATCGCCTCGGAAAGGTCACCCAGCAGAACCACCAGCTCGTTGGCGGAGTTCACCGTGAGCCCCAGCGGCACTTCGACGTCGGTGTCGAGCGTGAACACGCGAACATAGCGGTTCTCGACGATGGTGTAGAAGTCGATCTCAAGGCTACGCAGCTCCAGCGTAAGTAGCGGCTCGTCGATGGTCGCCTCTCCGTCGGCGCCGATGGTGACCGTTCCCGCCCCGAGGCTAACCGTCGGAGCGAGCTGCGGGCGCAACGTCAAGGAGAGGGGTGCATTCGCACCGTCCACCAGCGCACCCAGCGAAGGCAGGAACGCCGAGAACGTGCCGGTCGAGATCAACTCTGAGGTCTCCGAGCCCACGCTCAGGCACAGCGCGCCCGAGCTGTAGACACCGTACAGGGCCAGCTCCAGCGCCGACTCCGACAGACCAATACCCACGGCAAACGCTTCGCCGCCGGGGGTAGTCGCGGTGTTCAACTGCGTGCTCTTGGGGATACGAGACGTCGCCGGCACGGGCTGATACGGCACGCAAGCCGACGGCTCGGCGGCCGTGAAACCGGCTTCTGCAGCAAGATCAAGGCCGTATGCCGGCGTCACCGTCGGGCCGTTGGCGTCCGCATAGTTGGCCAGATAGAACAACAGGCCAAGCTTTGCCTGAAGGCCGGGCGAGATGGATGCGAGCAGCTCACCGATGTCGAACTCCGTCTCCAGACCCAGCTCAATCGGCACGCACTCTTCGGTGCCCGACTGGATACAGATGTCCGAGTCGTTGCAGGACGAGCCCACCGGACAAGGCGCATCCGTGCACGTCTGGCAGAGAAGCGGCTGAATGGCGCCATTCAGCGGATCGGTCAGGAAGCCTTCAATCAGACCACCCAGCACACCGCCCAATAGATTGAGCAGGCCACTCGTAATCGTACAGCCGAATCCGCCCGAAATGCTCAACGAATCGATTGCCGCACCCGAGTCAAATTCCAGCTCGTCGGTAGGAATCCGGATCGAGGTGCGACCATCGAGCGGGGGCGTCACATCAAAGTAAACGTTCGCGGCCACGGGGACCGGCTCGGTCAGGGTCAGCGCGCAGCTCGAGAACAACACGTTCAACGTCAGCGGTGTACCCAGACTCACCCCGACGGCGACATTCAGCCGGTCAGAAGGCGTCTCCGAGAACGGGGTCGCCTGCACATCGTTCAGCACGATCTCCACGTCGCACCCCACGCTGCCGTCCGAGCAACGCGAAGAGCCACCGCACAGCGTCGCCACGGTCAGGTCCGTTTCGGGAACGCAGAACACCAGACCGCCGCCGCCGCCCGCAAGGTCACCCGCGATCGACGCCAGGTTTTCCTCGATGAACGTCAGCGCCGTCTCGGTCACGTGGACCTGCGCCGCCTGTGGGATCACCGGAGCCGTATCCGGGTACTCGTACGCTGGACCGCCACCTGTCGCGCCACAGCCACCGCAGCCCCCTCCACCCCCGCCACCATCGGCACAGGCCACCAGAAGTGCAAACACAATCGTTGTGCCGCTGTGCTGAAAACAGCGCGCCTTGTCACTCGTCATATCGGCTCTCGAAAAGGGCGCGAACCAACCGAATCGCGCCGGTGTCCAACGTGGCTCTCCACTAAACCGAGCATGCGCTTTCGTGTCAAGCACACCGCGGTTCCCCCACCCCATCCGGCATTCCATCGGGCGACCCCCTGCCCGTCGAAAGGGCACTCCTTCACCCGTCAGACAACCGCTCCCCGAACGCACGGCGCCGTCACTTACACGAAGTCCAGCCACTCCATGTAGTTGGAGTTCGAGCCACGAACGACGTCAAAGTACGTGCTCTGTACCAGGGTCGTGATCTCGCCTTTCCGACCCTGTCCGATCTGACGATTATCGATCTCCCGCACGGGCGTAATCTCGGCGGCCGTACCGCAGAAAAACACCTCGTCGGCGAGGTACATCTCGTCGCGTGCGAACGAGCCATATTCCACCCGAATCCCCTGATCCGTCAGAATACGAATCACAGAGTCCCGCGTAATGCCACCCAGAATGCCCGCCGAGTAGCCGGGGGTCTTTACCACACCGTTCTTCACGATGAAGATATTCTCGCCCGACGCCTCGGACACCAGCCCCTGCGCGTCCAGCATGATGGCTTCCGCGTAACCTGCCATCATCGCTTCGCGCTTCGCCAGAATGGAATTCACGTAGTGACCGTTCACCTTGCCCTTTGAGAACAGGGAGTTCGGATGATTGCGCATGTACGAAGACACCTTCGCCCGAATGCCCTCTTCCAGCCCCTTGTCACCCAGGTAAGAGCCCCACTCCCATGTAATGACCGTCAGGCGAGTCGGGTTGTCGATCGCATACAAACCCATCGCACCATCGCCAATAAACGCCATCGGACGCAGATAGGCGGCTTTCTGACCGTTGGCCCGAATCGTCGCGCGGCAGGCTTCCATCACCTCTTCCACCGTGTACGGCATCTTCATGGTCATCAGGTGAGCGCTGTCGAAAAGGCGCTGAATGTGTTCCCGAAGTCGGAAAATCTGGCTGCGGCCATCGGTACGCTGATAACAGCGTACGCCCTCAAACACCCCCAGACCGTAATGCAACGTGTGCGTGAGCACGTGAACATTCGCATCGTCCCAGTTGACCAGCTTACCATCGAGCCAGATCTTTTCTGCTTTCTGAACCATTACCGAACCTTGGAACACCAGTTGGAGGAGGGAGCACTACCAGCGGCAGCGCATGGCTTCTGCGCCGCGCCTACTCGTACCACCGGGCTGCCGCAAGGGTCCCGTTGACCGGCACCTGTGGTGCCGCTACACCACGGCAGGGCGGCGGACGCCTCCACCGCTGCTTCCGACGAGCACGGGGTACCTGTTGTGAATCGCGTCGTCTCACGCAACCCCTCGCCAATCCCCCAGCGTCATCGGAGCTTACCGCTGGAACCCCAGAAAACCGGTTGCAGCCAACACGTATGCAATCCTCCAAACCGGCTCCTTCATGCGTCCTGAACGCTGCAGTCCGCCCAGCGACTCTCCCGCCGAAACGGATGAAAGAAACTGTTGCTGCGACAGCGTCATCGACATGTCCTCAGCCGACGGCGGCTCAGTCACCCAGCCCATGCGTAGCTGCATACTCGCCGCAAAGGCGCTCTCTGCGTAATCCAGCGGCAGGTGAAACTGCACGCCCTGCCAGATGAAATCCATGGGACTGACCACCGGCTCGTGATCGTAACCGCGGGGTACCGGACCCTCTCGAAACATGAAAACGCCCGACTCCCAGGCGAACACGTCCATCAGGTGGTTGCGAATATGTGCAGACACGAGCGTCTGCATGTCGTCCCCCGAAAAGAATCCAAACTCCACCAGCACCGCAGTCAGTTGAACCTGTCGACGCTGCGCCTCCATCTCGGCGCGCCGGCTCTGATCGAACGTGATGAGCCCCTGCGCCACCAGCGTCTCCGACAGCGAGTCTTCCGGCATGTTGGTCTTCACACCGACAATGAAGCCGTCCTGAAGGTACGCCACGCGCTTGTCTTCGTCGCGTTGCATCATCAGCGCGCCCGTTGCACGGTCATAGGCCAGACGCGCCAGAATTGTAGCGAAGGCCGTCTCCGAAAAGTTACCCGTCACCGCCACGCGTTGCACATCCAGATGGAGCGGAACATGCAGCGGCACGCTCACGGCGGGGGTACCGACCGCTGGCGTGGCAGAGGCTGCAGGCTCGACCGATCGCGGCGCCATGGCCTCGTCGCGGGATTGCACGACACCCGACGACATCACAGCCCCTGCGCGCGACGAATCTGCTGCCGGTGCTGGACGCGTGTCCGGAAACAAACGCTTCAACCACATCCGAAGCTCATCAGGCGGAACGGGTTTCTCCCAGAACTCGGCACATCCGTCCCAGCCAATGCCCAGAGCGCGATTGGTTGCGCCCTGCCACACGGTCGACATGCCAAAGAATGGGACGCCCTGACGTCGAAGCGCCTCGAACACACTGGCGCCCGAAGGGTCGGCCTCTGCCTCCAGAAGCGCCGCGACCGCCTGTTCATGCTCCGCCAGGCCAGCGACCTGCGTCGCGTCCGACGCTATCACCGGCTCGAAGCCGGCAGCGCGCAACAGATCACAGCACTGCGCACGATGTGCACGATCCTGATCCAGAATCACGATGCGGGGAGCCGTCACGGCAAAACCTCAATCCACAGTGTTGAAACACGAGCGCACGTCATTCCTCGGCTTTACAGAATCCCCAGCCATTTTTCGAGACTTTCGCACCACAGGCCGCGATGGACGTTCCAAGCCTTCCGCGCTACACACGAAGAGCCATCTCCATTGACCACGTGCACCACGCATGATCCCCCAAATCGGACAGCTCCTCGTCGACACCCGAACAGGCGAAAGCCGGTTCCGCCTGCAGCGTTACTTCCGACAGGGCCGCAGCTTCGACCTGCTTATGGCTCAGGATACGCAACACGACGACGCCCTCGTGATCATCAAGGCCATCCGATACGACGATGACCGGGAACCAGCACGGATTGCGGAGCGACGCTCACTCGTCAGCATAGAGTCCGAAGCCCTCAGCTCCGTTCACCCTGCGCTCCCCTTTCCCGAGGCGGTCGTCTTTGTGGATAATCCCGAGTTCACGTCGCTCGAAGCGTCACTCGCCGGCCAGGAGCCCCTCCTTGTCTACCGGTACATCGACGCCGAGCCATTGCCCGCATGGCTGGCAAGAAGATTCCCGCAGGGCGCGCCGCCCGAGCTGGCGCTGGATTTGATCCGCCAGATCGCCTCGGCTCTCGATGCGCTCCACGAGCATGGATTCGTGCACCGCTGTGTGGCGCCCGAACACATTCTGGTGGATGCCGACAATCACGTCTCGCTCGTCGGCATGGGCAACGCGGTCCGAAAGAACACACGCGTCTCCACCACCCGGGATTTCTTTCATCCGCAGTTCAGCGCACCTGAGATCGAACGCGAACTGTCCGGGAAGTTCGTCGTTCCCCGCGCCGACATTTACAGCCTCGGTTGCCTGCTCGGATTTCTCGTCAGCGCAGAAGCACCCACCGGTTTCCCCGAGAGCCCCTGGTCTCGCGAGGCGCACGACCGCATCCTCGCGCTCGCGCCCGGCATCGGTTTGCTCATCGCGCACTGTCTGCAGCCCATGGCCAAGAAGCGGTTCGCACACATGGGCAGAATCCTCCCCTTTCTCGAACCCGCAAACCTTCCCGATAAGACGCACCGGGACTTCGCCGAGCTCACGCTCACCGTACCGTGGCTCGGCAATCGACCGGATGCGGCCCGTGTAGGACACCTGTCGCCGGGCCCGCTCGTCAATCGGTCCGGCATTACCCAGAGCCTGCGCGCTGTCGACGTCCCCCCCTCCATCGGTGGCGACGAACGCGACCCCACGCTCAACGGGGTACCCCCGGCGCACCAGGCCGGGCCCATGCAGGCGCAACCGCAACACGCCCGCCCATCCGGCGACAAGGCAAGCCCTCTCCTCACAGGATCGCCAGCCCTCACGCCACCAGCCGAGAACAACCGCCTCTCGCGCTGGACCCTCGCCATCGGGATCCTCATCATCGTCCTCGCCGTCATCGCCGTGCTGCGACAGATCCCAGCCCCATGATCCCGTCCGATACCCCATCGGCGCAGCCGACGCCGACCTCACGCCCGGCGACTGGCACGACCACCTGGGCACAGCAGACTAC
>JAGWVZ010000171.1 GCA_018970625.1 Myxococcales bacterium
TGTGAAACGAATCGTCTATGACTATACCAACCTGACGTCCGACGTAGTCGGGGAGTCCGGTATTTGCGCCTCCGACATGGAGAGTCTTCGTCTGCGCGCTTCCATTGCTGTCGACGATTTCGTTGAGTTGGCGAGCGCGGAGGATGTAACTTTCCCCCGTCTCCCCGAACTTTCTGTGGATGACATTCTGGCTCGGGCATCTCAGGACCAGGCGAAGTTCACCGATTTCGTTGTCATTGGGATCGGGGGCTCATCACTCGGCGCAAGGGCCGTCCATACCGCTCTGACCCGAAAAGCAAGCGGACGAATGCTCGACGGTTCGCCACGAAAAGGACCTCGCCTGCATTTCATTGAGAATGTTGATCCGATTGAGACGATCGACCTGCTGGATAGTCTGCCGCTGGCAACGACGCTGTTCAACGTGATTACGAAGAGCGGCAACACCATTGAAACGCTCAGCACATTCGCGATTGTGCGGGAACGGCTGATCGAACAGTTCGGGCAGGATGGGTATCGTGACCGCGTCGTGGTGACCACCGATCCCGAGCGTGGTCCTCTGCGCATGCTGGCGAAGCGGGAAGGGCTATTCTCTTTCGATGTACCCCCCGAAGTGGGCGGTCGTTTCTCTGTGCTTTCTGCAGTGGGACTGTATCCGCTCGCTGTGGCTGGGATCGATATCGTCAGCCTGCTTCGTGGTGCAGCTCGCGCGAGGGACCGGGCATTTGATCGCGATCTGGATGACAACGCGGCGCTGTTGTTTGCCGTTCATCAGGTCGCCCTGTACGAAAAGGACATCCGCCAGGTCGTCATGATGCCCTACGCTCAGAATCTGACAGATCTGAGCGCCTGGTTTGTTCAGTTATGGGCAGAGAGTCTTGGGAAGAAGCGCCGTGACGAAAACGGCGCACAGTCGCATGTTGGACCCACCCCGATCGCGGCTTTGGGAGTGACCGACCAGCACTCACAGCTGCAGTTATACATGGAAGGACCGAACGAGCGCAGCATTCTGTTCATCGAGGTGGAGTCGTGTTCCATCGGTCTGGATGTACCGTCGCTCCGTGGTCTGATGGATGGCATGGGACATATCGGTGGCCGGCCGCTCGAAGAGGTCCGACGCGCTGAACTTCAGGGTGTAAGGGAAGGTCTGGCCGAGGAATCTCGACCGACTGCGACGCTTGTGCTTCCCCGGGTAAGTGCCGAGTCGATAGGTGAATTAATCATGTTCTTTGAGGCTGCGACGTCCTTTGCCGGTTCACTCTTGCGGATCGACCCGTTTAACCAGCCGGGTGTCGAGTTGGGGAAGCGGTACGCGCACGGGTTGCTCGGTCGGGAAAAGGAGAGTCACTATGCCAACCGGTTCACTCGGGCGATGGAATCCCGGGTAAGGCGCGTCGTCTCCCTGTAGCCCGTTTCGTTGGAATTTCGCGGCGTGCTTGCAGCGAGTCTTGAATTCAACAGGGGGCTGGCATAGCGTGACGCGCCCGATCACTGGCAACACGTGGTCGGTGCATATGTGTCCGGTCGTCAATGGGAACCCTTCATGGCGTCATCTCCGTCCGAATCCTTGTCCTCATCCTCGCCACGTCCACCTATGCGGCTGTTGGATCACGAGGTGTGGAGGGACTGGCATTTGCGCCTCGGTATCCTCCTGCTCTCGGTACTGGTGTTTTTTCCGGGGTTGGGTGATTTCGGTCTCTGGGACCCGTGGGAAGTCCATTACGGCGAAGTCGGACGGTCCATGGTGGAGCGAGGAGACTGGATCTCGCCCTGGTGGGGAAGCTACTGGCAGGCGCCGGGACAGACGCCTGAAGGGGAGTATTTCTTCAGCAAGCCCGTGCTTTTGCTCTGGATGATGGGCCTTGGGCTGCAGGTCTTCGGGTTCTCGGAGCTTGGCATTCGCTTTGGCGTTGCCTTGATCTCGGTGATGGGCGTCGTCAGTGTTTATCTGGCTGGTTCGCATGTCTGGAGCCGTCGCGTGGGTCTGCTGATGGCCGGAACACTTCTCACGAGCCCGTTCTGGTTCATGTTGGGACGTCAGGCGCAAACCGACATGCCATTCGTGGGCATGATGACGGTCGCGTTATCGTTTTTCATGATGGGAGCGTTTGGACGGCACCGGGAGCGCGCTGCCGACAAAGTGACATGGGGTCTGTTCATCGCATTTCTTGCCGGCATTGTGTTACCGCAGCTCCATACGATCACGGTGGGACAATTGTCGCCAGGGCGTAACCTGGGCTTTCTGGAGCGCGTCATCTGCTATGGTCCCACGCAAGCGTTGCTGTATCTGGGTTTACTGGGGGTCTTTTTTGTCTCGGCGACCCGAAGGCAGACACCGACCCGAGGGCAGATTTATCTTTGGACGTTCTATGCATTCACGGGGCTTGCGACGCTAGGGAAAGGGCTCCTCGGTTTCGCGCTGCCGGGGGCCATCATTTTCGTATATCTGCTCGTTTCACGTGAGTGGGCCCTTCTTCGTCGTTGGGAGATTCCTCGCGGCATTGCGGTAGCGGTAGCCGTCGGCTTTCCATGGTATGGCGCGATGTTCGCCCGCCACGGGGGTATTGGCGGTGCCTTCTGGGATCGGTTCATTATTCACGACCACTTCAAGCGCCTCGCGAGTGGTGTTCACCAGACCGACAATGGCTCGTTCGAGCACTTCATCAAATGGCTGGGGTACGGCGTCTTTCCGTGGGGGTCGTTTGTGCCGGCGATTCTCGCGCGTGGTTTATCAGGGTTCGCTGGCAGCGATCGCACAGATGGTGACCGGGCGCGTGTCTTCGTATTCGTCTGGTTCCTGGTCGCTTTCAGTCTGTTCACGATGTCTTCGACCAAATTTCACCACTACATCTTCCCAGCTGTCCCCGCGATTGCCCTGCTTGCTGCGTTGGTGCTGGACGACCTTCTGGAGGGCCGGATTCCATTCCGGACCTGGTGGCCACTCTACGCGGGTGGAATTGCGCTCTTCGTAACGGTTGGCTTCGACCTGATGTCGGATGCCCAACACCTGAAGAACATGTTCACCTACAAATATGACCGTGAGTGGGACCACGAGAGCTGGAATGCACCACTGCTCGCTGGCATGCGCGTCCTCTGTGCGGTGTTCGGACTGGGTATGGTGCTGATTGCGTGGCCCTGGCGCAGGCGTCTGGCAACCGCGGGAACTGCAATCCTCATGTTGAACGGCGTTATCTTCGCTGTGTGGGTTCTGAACGTCTACATGCCCATGATATCCCCCACCTGGAGTCAGCGCGGGCTATGGCAGGCCTATTACGACCTCTGCACCCCCATGACGCCTCCGCCGGGTTCTACCTGGCTAAAAGACGGTCGGTACTGCGAGGAATCGGCTATCAGTTACAAGCTCAACTGGCGGGGCGAGACCTACTATACCCAGAATGACATTATCCCCATCCGCAACGACGAGGAGTGGACCTTTTTCAAAGAGCAAAACGGCGACCGTTGCTTCTTTGGCATTATGGAGCATTCTCGAGTGGGTGGCTTCCGCTCGGCGTTGCCAGCACACCAGCGTGAATCGGTCACCGTCGTGCATGACGACAACATCAAATTCGCACTCGTGGCCATCAACTGCGACTTTGACGACGGCAGCCCGACGGAAGCGCCGGACGCGACGAACGGCTCGGGCGAGGCGAGCCCACCTTGAGCATGCGTGAGGTTGCGTGAGGGTTAGGTTTCACGGTCATGCCTGCTTTTCTGTTTTGCAGGGCGCCAGCCATATTCTCGTGGACCCCTTTGAACCGTCAGGTCTGCATGGCGCGGTACAACTTCGTCGCCCCTCCGTGGTTCCGACGCACCTGATTTGCACACATCAGCACAGCGACCACTCTGCCGTTCAACTTTTCCCGACGGCGACAATCGTCACTCCGGGGTTCATCAACGAAGATGTTCAGATTGGCGGCCTGACGGTATACCACGACATGCACGAGGGACGGCTGCGCGGCGGGCGCTCAACTGTGCTTCGCATTCGTTCAACGGATGCATGCCTGATACATCTGGGCGACATCGGTGAACGATTAACGTGTTCGCAAATCGCGTGGTTGCGAGAGTTTACACCTGATTTGCTCATTGTGCCTGCGGGCGGGTGGTACACGCTCGACTCGGGAGGTGCACTCGAGCTGATACGTCTTCTTCAGCCAGCAAGTGCCTGGGTGTGTCACACATCCGATGACGGCGTAAAGCTACTGGCCATGGAAGACAGACAAACGCTCGTGCGCCTGTGGGGTGGAACTGAGCCTCAGACCGTTATCGAGTGGGACGTCGCAGCCGAGTCCCGCTCCTCACAAACGCGTCTATTGTTTGGGTCCGTTCCGCACTGAGCAGCCCTGAGCGTTCAACCTCGGCCCTAGCATACGCGGCCGTTTTCAGGGCAGGGCGCACGCTGAACCGCAGGTGCTTGCGTACAGCACTTTCTTCAACGCCCTGTCGGCTTGTTGAGGTAAGGCAAGCTGTGAAACTTGATCATGTTGGTGGGTGTACCGACTCCCACGGGAACGCCCATCACGATGATCACGTGGTCGCCGTCACGAGCCGCACCCTTTGTCCGCAGTTCCTGCTCAACGAGCTCGATCAACGCGTCGGTCTCAAGACGTACCTCCGTGAGCACGGGAGTGATCCCACGGTATAGCGCCATACGATTGTACGTGGATTGCTGCGGAGTGAACGCGAACACATCCCGGGACGGATGCTGCGACTTGATAAGACGAGCCGTCCCTCCACCCATTGTAAAACAGGCGATGGCACTCACACGCAGTTCTTCAGCGGCGATGGTCGCAGCCTTTGCGATGGCGACCGAAAAGGTCTGCAAACGCTCCGGTGGTTTCACGTTGGTATCGGCAAACTGGTACAACGTGCTGGACTCGGCCTCGCGAACGATGCGGTCCATCATACGAACCGATTCCAGCGGATACTTTCCGGACGCGGTCTCTGCGCTGAGCATAACGGCGTCTGTCCCATCAAAGATGGCGTTGGCGACGTCAGATGCCTCGGCTCGGGTTGGCCGAGGATTGGTCGTCATTGATTCCAGCATCTGCGTAGCGGTAATGGAGAGTTTTCCATACGTGTTGCAGAGTTGCAGCAGCCGCTTCTGAATGATGGGCACCTGCTCGGGTGGCATTTCAACGCCGAGGTCACCCCGCGCCACCATAACGCCGTCGGCTGCAAAGACGATCTCTTCCAGATTGCGCACCGCCTGAGGCTTCTCCACCTTGGCAATCACCGCCGGTGCCCCTTTCTCGGGCAAGTAGGCCCGGAGTTGGTGGATGTCGAGGCTGGAACGAACGAATGACAGGGCAACGAAGTCGACGCCCAGCTCAATTCCAAATTCGAGGTCTTGTCTGTCCTTCGGAGTGAGACTCGGGAGCGAGACTGCGGTTGTGGGCAGGTTCATGCCCTTTTTGTCTTTCAGCAGCCCGCCGTCTAACACGATCGTATCTACCCAGTCGGGTCCGATCTCGACCACGCGAACCCGCAAGAGTCCGTCGTCCATAAGGATTTCTTCGCCAACCCGAGCGTCACGGGGGAGTGTCTTGTAGGACGTTGAGCAACGCTCGCGGTCTCCAATCACGTCTTCGGTGACAAACCGGAAGGTCTGACCGGGCTCCAGCAGCACGCCGCCGTCCTGCATTTTGCCAACCCGAATCTTGGGGCCCTGAAGGTCCTGCAGGATGGCAACGGCTTTACCCGCCCGCTCTGACGCGCGCCGGATCCGTTCGTAAACCGCCCTGTGCTGGTCGTAGGTGCCGTGGCTGAAGTTCAAACGAGCAACGTTCATGCCGGCCTCAATAAGGCCGGCAATCGAGTCTTCATCCTGAGAAGCAGGACCAATCGTGCAGACAATCTTGGCGCGACGCACGGGAAACCTTGTGCTGGAGTGTAGGTAAAGCCGACACACTCTGCGTCTCGCATCGTGAGGGGTCAAGTGCAGAACCCAGCGCGACCGACGTACAGCCTACACTTATTTTGGGGCCATCCGAAGTGCACCGTCCAGTCGAATGACTTCGCCGTTCAACATGACGTTCGCAACGATATGTTTCACCAGCGCAGCGTACTCAGCTGGGTCACCCAGTCGCGACGGGAAAGGCACCTGTTGCCCAAGTGACTTCTGCGCCGCTTCAGGTAGGCCGGCCAGCATGGGAGTTCGGAAGATACCCGGCGCAATGGTCATGACGCGAATCCCTACGGGCGCAAACTCGCGCGCTGCCGGCAGTGCAAGCCCGACCACTCCGGCCTTCGATGCCGCGTAGGCTGCTTGTCCGATCTGCCCATCGAAAGCGGCAATCGACGCGGTGTTGATAATCACACCGCGCTCCCCCTCTTCGTTAGGCTCATTTTTCATCATCGCGTCTGCAGCGAGACGCAGGATGTTAAAGGTGCCAACGAGATTGACCTGAATGGTTCGGCTAAACTCTGCCAGATCGAGTGGGCCCTGGCGCCCGACGATCTTGGCCGCCGTCCCAATGCCGGCACAGCTTACTGCGCAGTGCAGTGCACCCCACTGAGACAGAATCCGCGCGATGGCGTCGGACACACCAGCGGGGTCGGTCACGTCCACGGCGTACCCACGTGCGTGCGAGCCCAGCGACGTAGCGAGGTCAACGACTTTTTCGGAGCGATCAAACAGTGCGACATTGGCACCATCGGCGAGCAGGGCACGAGCTGTGGCCTCGCCAAGACCGGAAGCTGCACCTGTGACCAGCGCGGTCATTCCTTCAAGTTTCATGGATACACCCTATCAGAGTTTATGGGGTTGCCTTCAGAAGCCCGGACATGCGTTCGGCAGGACTATGGGACCGGCACAAAGCAGACGTCGGCGCGAGTGCCTTCAAGCGTACGATAGGTGTACGACCGCACGTTGAAGTCCGTACCCAGGCGAGGGCAGTCCAACGCGTTGGCTTTGGCAAGGCAGATGTAGCCCGCCGCTCCACGCGGGTCTTCGACACAGCGAGCGTTGGATGGACAGTCACGGTTTTCATCGCATGCTGCGGAACAGTATGACAACGTCGTACCGCCGTTCTCGAACCGGACACATTCACCGCCTGCGCAATCTCTGTCCGTGGAACACGTCTCTGCCACACGATTCAACCCCAGGTCGGCCCAACAGGCGTAGCCCCACGTGACTCGTTCGGAAGACACTTCACGACTGGGCAGTTCCTGACAAACGAAGCCCGCCCGAACCCCGCAGGGCCTTCCAGGCTGACTGCAGCCCTCCGAGTTGACACACACGGCCTGACTGCCCACCACACCAGCCGCAGAGAAGTCGACACATACCTCGTTGGCTGGGTCACAACCCGTCTGCGAACAGTCGGCCGTAGAGCAGTACCCCGTCGCGAGTGTTCCTGTGCAGCCTGCGCTACCGAATGCGCCTACGTACTCGCTACCGCAAATGCAAAACTCGCCCGCACAACCGGTAGTCGCACCGATGTTCGACGTACAGTTTGCTGCCGTGTCCTGACCGGCGTTCCCGCAGTTGCCG
>JAGWVZ010000172.1 GCA_018970625.1 Myxococcales bacterium
CAGCGACTTCTTCAAGGACCACCTCAAGACCTACAAGAAGCGGCCCATCTACTGGCTCTTCTCGAGCGGCAAGGAGAAGGCGTTTCAGGCGCTGGTGTACCTGCACCGGTACAACGTGGGCACACTCGCCCGAATGCGCACCGAATACGTGATCCCGCTCCAGGGGCAGTTGGCGTCGCGAATCGAGCAGCTTGACGACGACAAGGCGCGCGCAACCTCGACTTCCCACCGGCGGGGCCTCCAGAAAGAGCAGGACACCCTCAGGAAGCAGCAAGCAGAGCTTTTCCGCTTTGACGAAAAGCTCCGACACGCCGCCGACCAGCGAATTTCGCTCGACCTCGATGACGGTGTGAAAGTCAACTACGGCAAGTTCGGTGATCTTCTTGCCGAAGTGGACGCCGTCACCGGCGGGAGTGACGAATGACGGACCTCCGCCAAGTCACATCCGCGCTTCACCGGCTCTTCCACGAGGAGGGGCATCGCGTCGTCTTCTGGAATGACCCTGACCGGGAGTTCGAGGAAGCGCTACCGACGATCAGCGTCGACGGAGTCAGCCTTCTTCGGGTCGATGAAGTGGGGGCGCTGTCCGCGAAGCTTCGCCTCGAGCGGGAGCAGCCGGATCAGAAGTTCCTGGTGTACGCGCCGACTGAGGAGCCGGACTACGAGGATGACTGGTTGCTCGACATCCGTTTGTACAGCCGTGGCTTCCGCGCGGACCGGGCCAGCATACTGCTGCAGGAGCTGGGACTCTCCAACCAGCACGTGCGCAGCCACCTGGCCGAGCGCCGTAAGTTCTTTGACGCGAGAGAGCGCATCCAGAAGCTGAAGCCGCTTGTGGAGCCGAACGACTCGGCGCTGGACCTCGACAGGAAGATGCTGACGGTCATTGCACGCTCAGATCAACCCGAGCCGTTCGACATCGTCCGAACCGTGTTTCACTCCTGGCTCGAATTTGCCGAGGTCGACCTCGATGTTGTGCCTCCTGCTTGGGAGCGCATCGAGAAGTTCGAGCTGGACGAAGCGTTTTGGCAGCTCGTGCGAGGGCATTTCGGATACTTCGAGGAAAGCCCGTCACTGAAGAACCTCCTGATTCGGCTCTTCGTCACAGACTTCGCGCACGGCCTGGACGGCGAGTTGCCGCAGTGGATGCGTTCACTCCGCCTTCCACAGGCAGGCTGGTCGAACACCGTCGTGTGTCTTGCCCAGTGGCGCGACAGCGGGAGCAAGCAGGGCAGTTACGAGCGCCTCTCGGGCCTGGTTGCCCTACTTCTGAAGCTTGACGATCTCCTCCCCAGTCTTGAACTCGAGGCCCTAGAGGGTACAAAAACGTTCCTCGCGGTGGAGAAGCGGGTCGCCAGCGCGTTGCGAGATCGAGTCAAGAACACGGCAAGTGCAATCAACGCCGATGCGGTCAAAGCCACGGCGACGCGACGACAATCCGGCCACTGGGCCTCTTCCTCCGAGTCTTCGGTCGATGTGCCGCGGCGCGCGCTCCACGCGGTCTACGATGCGCTCAGCGCTGCGGCCGACCTGTTCGCTCTTCGCAACGAGCATCAGGACGGGTTTGAGTTCGCCGATGCCGCGGCGGCATATCGGGCCTACGAGACGACGCTGTATCGCTTCGATCAGCTCTATCGACAATTTTGCGAGGCAGCCGACGTCGTCGTCGAACTCAACATCCTGAAGTCGCTGCGGCCTGATGTTGAAGCCATCTACGTCAACTGGTTCCTGCCCGCCCTAGTTATGGCGTGGGGCAAACATGTGGCGCCCCCGCAGGGGTTGCTCAGCACGTGGCGGATTCCCGACGTACCGAATCAGCAGCAGTTCTTCGAACGCAGCGTGCGTTCCTGGACGCAAAGTGCAGACAACAAGCGAGCGTTTGTCATTGTGAGCGACGCGTTCCGCTACGAGGCGGCGCAGGAACTCATGGGCGTCCTCAACGGTACCTACCGGGTGTCGGCCGAGCTCCGGTCGCAGCTGGGCGTGTTGCCGTCCTACACAGCGCTGGGGATGGCAAGTCTGCTCCCCCACCACAAGCTGTCGTACAAGGTGGGCAGCGCGGAAGTGTTGGTAGACGGCAAGTCCTCGGTGTCGACCGCGCGCGACAGCGTTCTTCAGGGCGTCGGCGGTATGGCCGTCCGCTTCGACGACCTTATCGCGCTGTCCAAGGAAAAGGGGCGAGACCTCGTTCGCGACAAGCGAGTCGTCTACATCTACCACGACAAGGTCGATGCCATTGGTGACGACGCGAAGACCGAGGCTGGCACCTTTCAGGCTGTTCGGCAGGCGATCGAGGAGCTGGCCTCTATGGTCACCTATATCGTTAACAACCTGAACGGGCACTACATCGTAGTGACGGCCGACCACGGGTTTCTGTTTACGGAAACGTCGCCAGGCGAGCCCGAGAAAAGCAAGCTCGCCGAGCATCCCCAGGGCGAACTCGTAGCGAAGAAGCGGTACCTGCTCGGGCGCGGGCTGCCGGCGAATGGCGACGTCTGGCATGGCTCCACCAAAGTCACCGCTGGCGCTGACGGCGACATGGAGTTCTGGATTCCACGAGGAGCCAACCGATTTCACTTCGTCGGCGGCGCCCGCTTCATCCACGGAGGTGCGATGCCGCAAGAGGTGGTGGTGCCAGTGCTGACCATCAAGCACGCACGAGGCAAGGCCGCTGACTCGACGCGGCCGAAGCCACTCGACGTTCAGGTTCTCGGCGCCAGCCATCGGGTCACGACCACGAGACACCGCTTCCAGCTCATTCAGATGGAGCCGGTCAGTGACCGCGTGAAGGCCGTGACGTTGCGCGTCGGAATCTATGAGGGTGAGACGGCGGTCACCAACATCGAGACTGTCGCGTTCGACTCGACTTCCGCCAACATGGACGAGCGCAAGAAGTGGGTGAATCTCGTTCTCGTTGACCGTCCGTACGACAAGAAGACGGCGTATCGACTGGTCCTTCAGGACGCTGAGACCGGCATCGAGCTCCAGAGCGTAAACGTCATCATCGACAGGGCATTCACAGATGACTTCTGAGCAAAAGATCGCCGACCCCGCACTCGATGACCTCCTGACTCAGCGTTTCGCAGGGAAGGTCGTCCGTAAGGACCTGACCAAGCTGGTGAAGGAGGGGGCAAACGTCCCCGTGTACGTGCTCGAGTACCTGCTCGGGACGTACTGCGCCTCAAGCGACGATGCCGTCATCGACGAGGGCTTGAAGACGGTCAAGCGGGTGCTGGCAGAGAACTACGTTCGACCTGACGAGGCCGAGCGCGTCAAGTCGGTCATTCGCGAGCGTGGCAGTCTGAAGCTGATCGACAAGGTCACAGTGACCCTCAACGAGAAGCGAGACGTGTACGAGGCGTTCCTCGGCAACCTGGGGGTGAAGGGCATCGAGGTCCCGAGCGAGATCGTCAAGAAGTACGAGAAGCTTCTCGTTGGCGGAATCTGGTCTCTGGTGACTCTGGAGTACTTCTTCGAAGAAGCGCAGAAGGGGTCACCGTTCCTGCTCCGCGATCTGAAGCCGATTCAGATGCCCAACATGGACATGGAGGAACTGTTCGAAGCACGTCGTGGCTTCACGGAGGGCCAGTGGATCGATGCTCTTCTGCGATCTACCGGGATGGAGCCCGCGAACTTTACGGAGCGCGTGAAGTGGCACCTCCTCGCGCGGATGATCCCGCTCATCGAGAACAACTTCAATCTCGCAGAGCTTGGGCCGCGCGGAACGGGCAAGAGCCACATCTACAAAGAGATTAGTCCGAACAGCATCCTAGTGTCGGGCGGTCAGACGACAGTCGCCAACCTGTTCTACAACATGGCACGCCGGGTCGTCGGCCTCGTCGGGGTGTGGGACGTAGTTGCGTTCGACGAGGTCGCCGGCATCTCGTTCAAGGATAAAGATGGCGTCCAAATCATGAAGGACTACATGGCGTCCGGTTCGTTCGCCCGTGGACGTGACTCTGTGAACGCGTATGCCTCGATGGTCTTTGTTGGCAACATCAACCAGCCGGTCGACACGCTCGTGAAGACGAGCCACCTTTTTGCGCCGTTCCCCGAGGCGATGATTGATTCGGCCTTCTTCGATCGGTTCCACTGCTACGTGCCGGGCTGGGAAATCCCGAAGATGCGTCCTGAGTTCTTCACGAATCAGTACGGGCTTATCGTGGACTACTTGGCCGAGTTCCTCCGCGAGATGCGGAAGAGGAACTTCGGAGACGCGATCAACAAGTACTTCAAGCTCGGACGTGACCTCAATCAGCGCGACACAATCGCTGTCAAGCACACGGTGTCTGGGCTTCTGAAGCTTCTGTACCCGCACGAGCAGTATGACAAGGAAGCTGTCCGACGATGCCTGGAGTACGCGCTCGAGTCGCGTCGCCGAGTGAAGGAGCAACTCAAGAAGATCGGAGGGATGGAGTTCTTCGACGTTCACTTCAGCTACATCGACCAGGACACCATGGAGGAAAAGTTCATCATGGTGCAGGAGCAGGGAGGCGGTTCCTTGATTCCTGATGGGCCTCTCAGCCCAGGCGCGATGCACACCATTGCGACCGGCACGTCCGGTCACCTCGGCCTGTACCGTCTGGAGACGCAGGTCATGGCCGGTAGCGGTACATTGAAGATGTCGGGATTCGGGTCGAACGGCGGGGCCAAAGAAGCCGTGAAGGTGGGCTTCGACTACTTCAAGGCCAACGGTTCCTCGGTGAGCGCCTCGCTCAAGGCGGGCGATCACGACTATCACCTACACGTTGTCGAGCTTCACAACACGGGCGCCACGACCGCAATGACGCTCGCCGCGTTCGTGGCGTTCTGCTCGGGCGTCCTCGGTCGGCCGGTCCAGCCCCAGATGGTCGTTTTGGGGAGCATGAGTCTCGGCGGAAATGTGGTGCCGGTCGAAAATCTCGCGGAGTCGCTCCAGGTGGCGTTCGATGCAGGCGCGCGCAAGGTGTTGCTCCCAATGGCAAGCGTTCGCGACATCCCGACGATTCCAGGCGAGTTGTTCGCCAAGTTCCAGACGAGCTTTTACTCGGACCCCAGAGACGCGGTGTTCAAGGCACTGGGGGTGCAGTAGGGACTCGCGCCTCTCCGCTGCGTCCCGGCTCTCACCCCCGCACCGGTTCACACCAGGCAGCCCCCCGAACCCGCCGTTCTCGCGGGCGTAGTCGCCGCCAGCGCTTGCGTCGCGCCGTCGTCGCCATCGCGCTTCGCCACAGCACCCTCGTGGGGGAGCTACTAGTAAACGCAAACGTCGGCCCCGTTGCTCAACAGCGGGGCCGATGTCGTTTTGGGGTCTGGGTGGTACGGCTGCGGTGAGGCGGCGAAAGTCCCCTGTATTCGCGGGGTTTTGCGCGAGGGCGCGTGCTGGGGTGTGGTTCCGGGCGGCATCTCCTGGGCGGTCGGGAGAGTGGCCGAGCGCGTCGGGAGACGTGTTCCGAGGGTCGGCTCAGGGTCGGTTCGCGGCGTTCTCCGGGGTTGGGAGAGCGGTTTGGGGGAGATGGGGTGACCCGTTGTTGAACAGCGACGGGCAATCGAGGACGGGCGTGACCAGTCATTGAACGCGGGTGACCAGATGCTGAGCATCCGAGTGACCCAACCTTGAACGCTCTGACCTGTCATTGAACACGAGCATGACCGATTATTGAGCAGGCTCACCCGTTACTGAGCGTTCGCAGCCGACGAGTGTGTGTAAGGTCCTGGAATTGTTGAGGGTGCCGGGATTGCGGGTGACCCGGTGTTGAACAGGGTGGGTGACCCTGGGGTTAGCAGGTTGACCCGGCGGTGGACCGGTGCAGAGCGCAGGAGCGCTCGCAGACCTACGCGCAGTTCGAGGGTGCTGTGCGCAGACGGAGATGAGGCGCTACGGCGCCCAGCTCGGGGAAACGGTTCAAACGTGGCCTGAACTGCGGTCGGAAGTCGCGACTGACCGCCAGACCGTTCAGCTGCCAAGAGGACCTGGTTCACCTGAGCGCGGGTATCAGTGTGCGCGAGTTGGAAACGATGGTGAGCGACTTCGAGGCGCGCGTAAGGGCCACGTAGAGCCCCTCCTTTGAGAAACGGTCGGGCTCCCACAGCACTAGACCATGATCGAACTCGAGTCCCTTCACGAGCAAGGGAGTACCGATGGTTCGTCGATGAGTGAGACGACCTCTGTGTCGGGCCCGCGTTCGAGCCGCCGCAACCATTTCGGGCAGATCAGCGAACGTGTCGCCGGTGCAGTGACGAAGCGCCTCGCGAAGTTGGTATACGCACTCACGCCGATACAGCCACCACTCGTCCCTGTGCGCGAGCACACCCTCGAGCCACGCCAGCGCGTTACCAGGGGTGGCCTTCGTAGCCAGCGCGTTGAGTCGATCGGCGTGATCGCGGTTCTTCGTGATCCGCGAGACTCCCCGACCAGCTTTGATGGCTTCTACAGAAGTCCTCAGCGCCGTTCCCATGGCGGTCATTCGATCCGAGACGAAACCAACAAGCGCCTCGACGGCTTCGGTGCCGTTCGCGTCGACGAGTTTGACCGCCAGCCGAAGTAGGTCGGGATCATCGAAACGCTCCACGATCGGCCACCGACCGCCCATCCGTCTAGCAAGGTCCGTGCACTTGTTCGGCCATTGCAGGATCGCCACCACCGTGTCGCTCGAAGGCGCACTGATGCCGCGACAAGCACCGGCCCAGGTATCGGGTGGTTCGATGGCTGCGCTGTGCGGTACCCACGTGACGGGGGCGTCGGCGGCGATCGCGAGGCGCCCTGTGGACTCAAGCTGCTGTCGAGCCGCAACGAGCCACTCCCCGAGCGCCGCGTTTCGGCCCTCACGCCGCCAGCGCCACGGCTCCGTGAGCGCGTTGTCCAGAACGTCGAAGTCCGACTCGATCGTGCTCCACGGCACGACCGGGTCGTCGCGGAACCCAAAGATGCTCTGAAGCGGATCACCGACGCCCCGGCACGGGATGCACTCCGCGAGCGCGCTGAGAACGGCATGCTGCTTGAGCGAGCAGTCCTGATACTCGTCAACCAGCACCCCGCTGTAGCTCTCGCTGATGACCCTCCTGCCGAGCGCGGTTCGGCAGACTTTCTCTGCACCGGGGTAGGTCGCGGTCCAGTCGGGATCGGCCTCGGCTCCGGGGCGGTAGCCAGAGATCCCCGGGTACGCGGCGCCGTAGCGAAGGCACCACCCGGCGATCGTATCGAGATGGAACTTCTCCTGCGGCACGTGCATCTCGGCGAGTCGTTTCTTGATGGCGGCCACACCAGCGTGCGTGTGCGTCAGGACGAGCTGACGGCCCGAGCGCTGGTCCGCGACGAGTTGACCGAGCAGCTGGGTCTTCCCACAACCAGCAGCAGCTACCGCAAACGAGCGCGTGGAGCCGAGCATCGCTTCGACTGCCGCGTTAGCCATGCGCGAAGGCCCTCAGCTTGCCGACCACCTCGTGAGTCGGCGTGTTTGCGATTGAGGCCCAGTGTTCC
>JAGWVZ010000173.1 GCA_018970625.1 Myxococcales bacterium
GGTGGTCTTAAGCGACGGGTGTTGCTGGCGCGCGCGCTGGCGACAAAGCCGGACGTGCTGATTCTGGACGAGCCGACAAACCACCTGGACATCGACTCGATCGCCTGGATGGAAGAGTACTTGCTTCGATTCGAGGGCGCGCTGCTGTTTGTGACGCACGACCGCACTTTTGTGGATCGTCTGGCGACACGCATTGTAGAGCTGGATCGCGGCAAAATGACCAGCTGGCCGGGAAGTTACACGAAGTATCTCGAGGGAAAAGAGAAGGCGCTGGCCGACGAAGAGAAAGCCAACGCGTTGTTCGACAAACGTCTGGCGCAGGAGGAAGCCTGGATTCGGCAGGGCATTAAAGCGCGCCGAACCCGGAACGAGGGCCGGGTGCGCGCACTGGAGGCGATGCGACGTGAGCGACGAGCACGTCGCGAGCGTCAGGGCGACGCGAAATTGCAGGCACAGGAAGGCGAGACCACTGGAAAGCTGGTGCTGGATGCGAAAAATGTGAGTTTCTCGTGGGGTGAAAAGCCGATTCTGAAAGATTTTACGACCCGTGTTTTTCGCGGCGACAAAATCGGAATTATCGGGCCCAATGGCGCTGGAAAAACAACGTTACTCCGATTGCTGTTAGGCGAAATTCAGCCGCATTCAGGAACAATTCGGCAAGGGACAAACCTTCAGGTGGCTTATTTTGACCAGCTGCGGGCGCAGATTGACGGCACGAAAACGGTGGCCGAAAATGTGCTTCCGAAGGGTGATTTTGTGACTGTCGGTGAAGGCAAAAGGCACATTATTGGGTATTTGCAGGACTTTCTCTTTGAGCCGGAACGGGCTCGTACCCCCGCCTGGGTACTCAGTGGTGGGGAGCGCAATCGGCTGTTGCTGGCGCGCCTGTTTACCCAGCCGGCCAACGTGCTGGTCATGGACGAACCGACCAACGATCTCGATATGGAGACGCTGGAGCTGGTGGAGTCGCTGGTCGTGGATTTTCCCGGTACGGTGATGGTGGTGAGCCACGACCGTGCATTTCTGGACGCCGTTTGCACCAGCACCATCGCGCTGGATTACGACGGGGTGTTTCGCGAGTATATTGGTGGTTATTCGGACTGGGTGGCGCAGCGAATCCAGCCGCCACCGACTGGACGCGGCCCGCTGACCAGCTCGCAGGCCGTCGCCGTCGCCGGGTCGGGCGAGCCCGCGAAAGGCTCGGCTGTGGTCGCGACACCCGCGCGCAAGTTGTCGTGGAAAGAGAAGCAGGAGCTGGACGCCCTTCCCATGAAGATTGAAGCGCTCGAACAGGAGATCGCTCAGCTCACCGCACAGATGAGCGAGCCAGGATTCTATACGGGCAGCGCCTCGGTGATTTCGCGGGCGACCGAGCAGCTCGCGAAGGCTGAGAGCCAGCTTGAGCATGCGTACGAACGATGGGTGGCGTTATCCTAGCCCTGACGGCGAAGAGCTGTCGTCGGGCGGCCGGCGAGAGAGCTCGGGCAACGCAGGTTCGGGGGCGGCCAGCGAATCCGGGTCGTGGTCTGCGGAACGCGGGTTTGCCAGCGGTATCTCGAGTTGTTGTAAGGGTCCGGTGTCGTGCATGTGGCGTCGTAGCTCGAGTAGCTGGTCGCGCTCCTCGCGGGCGGTCACGTCGTGTAATACGACACGCACCTGTTCGAGCTGCCCGGCAACGCGGCGCGGAGTGAGCCGAGCCTGAAACGTGCGCACGTACTCGTCCTGGTCGAGGGCTCGCAGTCTGGTCTGCGCCTGTGGTTTGCCCGCGACGATCTCTCTCAGGGCGCGATCAAAGACGGGGCGATCTTCCTCGACGAGTCGCTCACGCAGCTCTGTCTGGTCGGGCAGCGTCGCACGGTCGCTGCCAAGCAGCTGCAGACCTGCCGGGTTTGCGTACTCCACGTGCGAGTTCAGACGAATCAGAAAGACGAGATCGCCGATGTGGTCCAGCAGGTCGCGAAACCGCTCTTCCATGGCCATCGACTCCTCATGGACACGCTGATGAGAGGCCATGAGGGCTCCAAGCGCCAGAAATGACAGCGACATGGTGCAGGCGTAGAGCTGTAGCTCGACGGCGTCGGATTGCACGGCCTCGGGCACAACGCCGGCCAGAATATGTACGCGCGTTACGCTCACCAGAATCGCAACAGACACGCTGATCGCAGCACCCGTGGAGCCAAAACGCATCGACGCCCAGAGCAGCGCAGGGAAGGGAAGAAAATCGAGCGGTCGCTGCGCGTTGTGCAGCGAGACCCACGAGGCTAGCGCGACCAGAACAAGCACCACGCCGGCCTCAAGCTGAACCCGCGGCGTCAGTTTCTTCCATCGGTGCAGCGGACGATTGGTCAGGGCAGCGAGCAGCGGCACCACCAGTAGCACGCCAATCAGGCACGATGTCCACCACAGCACCCATGCCGTCATCCAGTCGTGTGCCCCCAACAGATAAACCGCTGCTGTAGCGCCCCAGACGGCGCTGTGCAGCATGGCGACGGTCGAGGCGACCACCGCCAGCCGCAAGACGTTGCCCAGCGAGTCAAAGTTCACCGTGTGCATGCCCAGTCGCAGCATCAGGTGCGACGCAATCCACGCTTCGGTCGTGTTGATGAGCCAGAACGCCAGCGAAGTGGAGAGCGCCTGCCCGTGCAGCGCGATATCGGAGACCAGGTTGCCCGCGCCAGCGCCCAGCATGACCCAGCGCCACCCGCGGCGCGGAACCAGCAGGAACGCGCTCAGATAAACGCCGCTCGGCGGCCATACGGTCGCAAATTCACCCCGAAACGACAGCAGGTGCCCGACTTCTGCTGCCAGCACGTACACGGCTGCAAACACCAGCGTGAATAACCACGGATGCTCATCGGTGAGCCACGCAACTCGGTTCGCAGGGGCAAAGAGCGTCGGGTGAGCAGGGTTTACCACGGTACGAGTCAGCCGCATCGTCGGTGGTACAGGCCTGGCTTGAGTCGGCATGGGGTATCATCAGGGGTACGTGCGGCCGTTACGTTTGCAACCCGGGTGCTACGCGACGGAAACCAGCAGACAGGGGGCCGCAGATGCAACCCCTGAGCTCTGAATCCGTGCAAACACCATGCCGGGAACGTGTAGGCGAAAGCCTCGATCGTGGCCAGCGTCGAAGGCGATCTCCTAACGACATTCATTAGTGAGACAAGTCATTCGAGGATGCGAATCGCGCCCGCCCGCACCTGCGTCTGCCGCAGGCTGCACGGGTCGTAACGCTCGTTCCACCGTGGCGATTCGTGCCGCCAGAGTCCACTCTGGCCACCAGCCGGGTGAGGCGACGTCCCCGCGTGATGTGGACAGGCTCTGCCGAAGCGAGGTTACTCTCGGCAGACTCGACGTCGTCGATGCACGAGCAACATGGCCGCGAGCATGAGGCCCAGCGTCACCGGCGTGGCGCGAGACGTGGCGGTCGCGCTGCAGCCACCGCCCGAGCTGTTGCCCGAACCCGAGCCTGAGGGGTCGGAGCCGGCGCCGCTGTCCGATGAACCATCGACCGTGACATCGCTGCCCGCGTCGGTCCCGGCGTCGGGAGTCACGTCGGCGCTTGTGGTGTCACCTGCGTCGGTGCCCGCATCGGTGCCGGAATCCGGGCCTGCGTCGTTTCCTGCGTCGAGGCCGGTATCACCGCCGCCCTGCACAAGTGCGACCGAGAAGACGGTGGTGGGGGCATCGGAGGGCAGCGTGCCCACGTTGCCCGCCACCGCGAGGTCGTCGGCGACGATGTAGTAGGAGAGCAGCTCGCCGGTGACGTCGCTGGCCGGAATGATGGCTACCCAGGTATCGTCGGATTCGTTCGCGGCGGTCACGCTGACGGCGTCGGCCACGCTGCCCGAGGTGTAGTAGATGGTGACGCTGTTGACCCCCGAAGCGTCGGTTACCAGGACTTCGATGGTCGCGTCGGTATTTGCGACCAGCTCGTTGGCGGGCACGTGCGTGATGGTGGGCGGGGTGGTGTCGATCTGCTCGATCGGCAGCACGCTGAACGAGAAGCTCTCGGCCGGGGCTGTGAGCGGCTCGAGCGCCACGTTGCCTGCGGAGTCCTCGGCCAGCACATAATAGAACACGGTGCCTTCGGTCACGACGGTGGCGTCGATGACTGCCGAGTAGGTGTCGCCTTCGAGTGGCTCCATGTCGACGATGGACCAGTCGGCATCGGCTTCGGCCCGCGCGTACAGGATGACGCTGACAATGTCGCTGGCGTCGGTGACGTCGGCCGCGACGACGACGCCGGTGTCTGCCGGCTGTGGCGAGGTGACCTCGGTGACCACGATCACCGGTGCGTCGGTATCTGCTGCAACGAAGGTCTCCACCGTATAGACCGTGGTGGGCGCGCTGGCCGGGGCGGTGGCCGTGTTCGCGGCGGCCGAGGCGTCCACGGCGCTGACCCAGTACTCAATACCGGCCTCGTCCACGAGACTACCGGGAATGGTCGCGGCGAACGAATCGCCACCGGCAGGGGTCATGGCCAGCTGCGCAAAGGTGGTGGTGCCTGTCTGGCGCCAGTGCAGGGTGACCGATGCCACGCCGCTGGGGTCTGTGACGGTCGCGGTGAAGGGCAGGTCGACGCCGACGGCGACCGGTTCGGTGTAGCGCGTGACCGCGACGGTTGGGCCGGCGGTGTCGGGTGTTGTGACGTCCACGGCGTACACAACTGCAGGCGCCGACGCGGGCAGCGTGGCCCTGTTGGCGGCCGGTGCGTTGTCGGTGGCTGTCAGATAGTACTCGATGCCGGGCGACACGATGTTGCGCGCGGGGATGGTGGCACGCCAGGTGGGTCCGACGAGCGTCATGGGAGCCGAGATCCAGTCGGCGTCGCCGACCACGCGGTAGCTGAGGGTGACGTCGCGGATGCCCGAGGTGTCGGTTGCGCTGGCCTCGATGACCTGCGACACACCAGCCGCGAGCGGACCCGGGACGGGGGTGTGCGTGAGGGTTGGCGGTGTCAGGTCGGCGGCCGTGACAGCGGTTGTCACGGTGTACAGCGACGCGGGTGCGCCAGCGGGCAACAGGGCGAGATTCGAGGGGGCCGCGGTGTCGGTGGCTTCGAGGTAGTACTCAAAGCCGGGTGCTAAGACCGCTGCACCCGGGATGGTGCCGGTGTATCGGCCCGCACCTGCATTGGCGAGGTCGAGCGAGGTGAACGGGGTGCTACCCACGGTGCGGTAGCGAACGCGGACCGTCGAGACGCCGGTTGCGTCGGTGACGTTGGCTTCGATGGCGATGGACAGCCCGGGCGAGCGGTCACCGGCGAGTGGCGTGTGCGTAATGGTGGGTCCGGTGGTGTCGGGCACGGTCACCGTTCGCTGACGCGTCGAGGTGGGCGCATCGGCGGGGTCAGTGGATGCGTTGCCGAGCGTATCGACGGCGCGAATGTAGTAGGTGAACTCGGGCGCGGCGACGGGTCCGATGCTGGCGGTCCACGTGCCGCCGACGTTGGTCATGGCGACGGTGGTGAAGGCGCCAGCGCTGCCGGTGCGCCAGTAGACTTCGGCCGATGCGACTCCGGTAGAATCGGTGAGCGTGGCGGCGAGGTTCACGCTGGTGCCCGCGAGAATGGGCAGGGCAGGGGGCGTGTGGGCGATGCCGGGACCGGCGGTGTCGCCGACGGTGACCGTAAAGCGAGCGACGAGTGTGGGCGCTGCGGCTGGCACGCTGGCGGCGTTGGCCGAGGCCGAGCCGTCGACGGCACGCACGTAGTACTCCACCGCCGGGGTGCTCACAGCGCTTCCCGGAATGGTGGCCGTGTAAGCGGAGCCTGCCGCGGCGGTCATGGGGACCGTTGTAAAGGTGGTGGTACCCTGCAGCCTGTAAAACAGTGTCGCGCTGGCGATACCACTGTCATCGGTGATGGTGGCGTTGACCGTTACGGCGGTCCCGGCGGCCTGACCGTTCGGCACTGCGGTGAGGTTGATGCTGGGGGCTGTGACGTCGGGCGCGGGCTCGACGGTGATCGTCTGCGTGGCCGAGGTGGCGATGTTGCCTTCCGTATCGGTAGCCTGCGCATAGACCTGCAGGGTGCCGGTGACGACTGCCAAGGCGGGAATCGTGGCGGTGTAGGGCCCGGTTCCGGCTGTGGCGAGGACGTTGTAGCTGCCGATGCCGTTCGAGCGGTAGTAGATGGTCACGTTCGACACGCCGCTGGCGTCGGTCGCGCGTGCGGTCACGGGTATGGCCACACCCGCCTGCGTGGGCGAGGCGAGTGCGTCAACCGAGAGCGTCGGCGGGGTGACGTCGGGGTAGTTCACCGTCACCACCTGCGGGCCCAGAATGCCCGCAGCCGGGAGGAAGGAGCGGTTTCCGGCAGCGTCGTCGGCGCTCAGATAGTAGTAAATGCTGGACGTTCCGCTGGGAATCAGCGAGGTCAGGAACGTCGTGCCCCAGGTGTCGCCCAGGCCACGCGAGAGTGAGTAGGGTGTCCAGTTGATCGCGTCGATCGAGATGAACGCCTGCGCTGCCGTTACGCCCACGTTGTCGGTGATGGTGGTGGACAGGGTAATGACCTCGCCGTACGTGACGCTCGTGACCAGCGTGTGCGTGATGACGGGCGCCTGCGTATCGGCGGGCGTCACCGTGAAGCTCAGCGGCGTGCCGGGCGCGCTGGACGGCGCCGTCGCCGTATTTGCAGCCGCCGCCGAGTCGGTTGCGGTGACGTAGTAGTCAACGCCGGGTGCTACGACTGCGCCAGCCGGGATGGCGGCCGACCAGGTCGTACCCGCGGTGTTGGTCATGTTCACCTGGGTAAACGTACCGCCGCCGGTTGCACGATAGAACAGACGTGCGCCGGCGACGCCGGTCGTGTCGGTGATGGTGGCGCTCACCACTACTTCGGTCGCTGCGGGTCGATTGGGGCTCACGGGCGTGATGGTGATCGTCGGCGCGGTCACATCGGGCGTGATCACCGTAAACGACGACGGTGTGCCCGGAGCGGTCGATGGAGCGGTCGTGCTGTTTGGCACGGTCGCAGCATCGGTCGCGACCACGTAGTAGTCGACCCCCGGCGCCACGACTGCGCCAGCGGGAATGGTGCCCGAATAGCCCGAGCCACCCGTGCTCGCCATCACGACAGACGAGTACGTGCCGCCGCCGGTAGTACGATAGAACAGCGTCACAGTGCCGATGCCACTGGTGTCGGTGGCGGTGGCGGTGACAGTGACGGCGGAACCGGCGGTGCGGCCGGCGGCGACCGGGGTCACCGTCAGCGTGGGTCCGGTGACGTCGCTGGTCCCCACCGAGAACTGGTAGGGGGTCGTTGTGCTGGTGGTTGGCAGCAGCGCCGTGTTGCCAGCGGAGTCAATCGCCCGAATGTAGTACACCATGGCGGGCGTGTTGACCGCGAAGTCAGGGATCTCGGCGCGGTACAGGTTGCCGCTCACCAGCGTCATGTCCACGGCAGGCCATGGGGGAGCCGACG
>JAGWVZ010000174.1 GCA_018970625.1 Myxococcales bacterium
GGCGTCGTGTGAAGTCCAGAACATCGCGTCGTGATGTCGCAACACCTCCGGGGGTTGCAACATCACGCTGAATGATGACTCATTCCCGGCGGCGACGTCTGTATCATTGCCGCAGCGCGTCGTATCTGGTAACTGCGGGCGCCCGCGTCTGCTCGAACCTGCACGGATCCCGGACCTTTCCCATGCAAATCGCTATCTCGATCTTCGTCGCCCTGGTGGTTGCCGGTGGCTTCTCGATCGCCGGTTTCTTCATCTTCTGGCTGCTTCGATATGTCGCGGCCGGTCGGTCCGATGCACGGTCCAATCTGGACAACCTGCAGCCCCGCGTCGCCGGCTTCATCAAGTATGTGTTTGGCCAGGCGCGCACCATCCGTGAGTTCGGCGGATGGGTTCACTTCTTTATCTTCTGGGGTTTTGTTGTTCTGCAGGCCGAGACCATCGAATACTTCATCCGCGGATTTTTTCCCGACTTCCGCTGGTCGCGGTTCATCGGTTGGGACGCCTACAACGGCGTCGTCTTTGTGCAGGACCTCTTCAGCTTCCTTGTGGTGCTGGCCGTCACCGTCGCCATCATCCGCCGGTTTGTGATTCGACCTGAACACACCACCCAGTCGCGCGACGCCGCCATCATTCTGGGTCTCGAGGTTGCGTTGCTCGGCACCCGCTTTGTTGCGCACGGCGCTGAGTTTGCTGCCGCCGCCAACATGCATGAGATCGGTTGGAACCCTTCCTTCACCCCGTTCTCCTACGCCGCCTCGCTGCCCTTTGGAGGGTTGTACGCGCACCCGCATCACAGCGCGCTGCACGCGCTCCATGTCGCCATGTATCTGGCGCACGTCACGGTCGTGGTCGTCTTCGCCAACTGGATCGCCACCGGTGGCAAGCACCTGCACCTGATTGGTGCCACCTCGAACGTTTTCTTCCGCAAGCTGGAACCGAACGGCGCCCTGTACCCTATCGACCTCGAAGACGAGAACGCGGAGTACTTTGGCGCAAGCAAAATGGAAGACCTGTCCTGGAAGCAGCTTCTGGACACCTACGCATGCACCGAATGTGCGCGGTGTGAGCACTACTGCCCGGCCTTCAACACCGGCAAAGAGCTCAACCCCATGATGATCATCCAGAAGCTGAAGACTCACGTCAAAGAGAAGGGCAAGGCCGTCTACCGTGAAAAAAAGGAAGACACCTTTGGCAAGCTCGCGGGTGATATCATCAGCAAGGAAGAGCTTATGGCCTGCACCACCTGCGGTGCATGTGTCGCCAACTGCCCTGTCTTCATTGAGCACGTCGATACCATCATCGACATGCGCCGCTATCTGGTGCTCACCGAGTCTGACGTACCCGCCGAGCTCACGCGTACGTTCAAGAACATCGAGAACAGCTCCAATCCATGGGGTGTCTCGAACTCAAAGCGTGCCGACTGGGCCAAAGGTCTCGACATTCCGCTGATGAGCGAGCTTGAGTCAACGCCAGACTATCTGTTCTGGGTTGGCTGCGCCGGTTCATTCGACGACCGTCAGAAGAAAGTCACCATCGCGACCTCCAAGATTCTCAAGGCCGCCGGCGTCTCGTACGCCATCCTTGGCCCCGAAGAGGGTTGCACGGGCGACCCCGCACGCCGCATCGGCAATGAGTACCTGTACTGGAGTGTCGCAACGGCCAACGTGGAGACCCTGAACAACTACAAGGTCACCAAGGTCATCACGACCTGCCCACACTGTCTGCATACCATCGGTAAGGAGTACCCGCAGCTCGGTGGTAACTACGAGGTTGTGCACCACACCAAGCTGTTGAGTGACCTGATCGCGGCAGGCCGAATCCAGCTCACCTCACGTGGTGACCGCAGCATCGTGTATCACGACTCGTGCTACATCGGGCGCTGGAACAACGATACCTCGTCGCCGCGCGACGTGCTGGCAGCTGTGCCAGGCGTCAGTCTCAGGGAGATGGCGTGGAACAGGCGCACCGCGCTTTGCTGTGGAGCCGGTGGCGGCCGCATGTGGATGGAAGAGCATCAGGGCAAGCGTGTGAACGTGCACCGCGCTGACATGGCCATTGAAGCCGGCGCCAGCACGCTCGTCGTCAACTGTCCGTTCTGCATGACCATGCTCACCGATGGACTCGCGCAACGCGAGTCGACCATGAACTCCATGGACCTCGCTGAATTGGTCGCCGAGTCACTTGTCGTGCCCGAAGTGCAGGCAGCAGAGTAATCCACACTGCCACGGCCCACCGCCGTGAAGTGTCATGAGACCGGGTTGTTGAGTTGAAGCTTTGCCGAGAGGGTTGCGGCGCGAGACCGCCAGCAAAGCGGCGAGCTTGATTCTGCGCCTATTTGTGCCCTCGGGGACCTGCATGTGCTCTCCTGCATCTGAATCGCGGTTGCTGCGACGCCTCTCGTTTCCCGTGTTCACCGGTACATCATGACGACTCATCCCGTGGACCCTGCTCGCCGCAAAGCCGTCATGCTGACGGTCTTCGTGACCATCTTTCTGGATTTGCTGGGTTTTGGGCTCATCATTCCCGTGCTGCCGTTTTACGCTGAGTCCTTCGGCGCCCGCCCGTCCGTCGTCACCTGGCTGGGGTCGATCTACTCCCTCATGCAGCTGGTCTTTGCACCCTTCTGGGGAAGGCTCAGCGACCGAATAGGTCGCCGCCCTGTCATGCTCGTCAGTGTCTTCGCCAGCGTTGTCGGTTACGGATTGCTGGGCTTTGCCGGCTCGCTCTGGATGCTGTTTCTGGCGCGCGCGCTGTCGGGGTTTGGTAACGCCAACATCGCCACCGCGCAGGCCGCGATCGCGGATGTGACCCCGCCAGAAGACCGGGCCAAAGGCATGGGGCTGGTGGGCGCGGCGTTCGGGCTGGGTTTTATCTTTGGTCCGGCCATTGGCGGCCTTCTGGGTCAGTGGGGCCCCAACGCTCCGGCTCTTTTTGCCGCTGGTCTTGCCATCGGAAACCTGCTGCTTGCCTGGTTCATTCTTCCAGAGACCCGTCGCTCCGAGCAGACGCCACGCATGGGGCAGTCGGGGCTAGCGGCGCTGCGCATGGCATCTGCGGTTCGCGGTGTGCCATCCGTGCTCGGGGCAAGCCTGATTCTATCGTGCGGTTTTTCGATGATAGAACAGACGCTTGCGCTGCTTATGGAGGCTGTCTGGGTGGTCGGTGCGCCGCCGCGAGGTCTTGGGCTGGCGTTCGGGACCCCCGAGGCGCATCGCGCCGGAGCAGGACTCACTGCGGGCTTTCTGGTCGTCGTTGGTCTCACAGCGGCGGTGGTTCAGGGCGGCGTCGTCGGACGGCTTACGCCAAAATTCGGCGAACCTCGGCTCATCTTCACCGGTTTTAGTGTTCTGGCGGTGGGTCTCTATCTGGTGCCGATTCTGGCGGCAACGGCCCCCTACCAGACCATGTTTCTGGTCGCGTTCTGTCTGGCGGCCGGAACCGGGCTCGCCACGCCATCTCTGAACAGCCTGCTCTCCAGAAGATCATCGGGAGAGGTTCAGGGAGCTGCTCTGGGGATGGGCCAGTCTGCCTCTGCACTGGGCCGTGTTGTGGGGCCGGGTGTTTCGGGGTGGTTGTTTGAAGTCTGGTCTGGACTACCCTTCGTCACTGGCGCGACGCTGATGCTGGCGGGGGCGTTTTCTTTCTGGCGTTCCGAGCGACGACTGCGCGTTAGCCCTTCCACGGTGCCCTGACGCACGCGACACCACTTGCCCGTGCCGGACAGACCCACGACTCAGCGGATTTGGGAGGGCGCCCCTGCACGCTGCAACTAGAGAGGATGGTCGGAAAACAGGGCGGTCGATGATTGTGTCCCGCGTTACTCGAGCGGCGCACACACCAACTCGATGGAGTCAATCAGGTCTCCCGCTCCTCCCCGAATACCCACGACGACATGGTTGGGTGGACAGTTGCGGGCATAGGGGAGTCCGCCTCCACCGCCGATACGTTCCAGCGTGGTGGTCCGACCGCCGACCGTTGCACGGGTGGCGCGCGTGACTTCTTCTCGCACGCTGACCAGCTGCGCGAGCAGCTCGTCGAACCGATCGATCTCTTCCAGCGTCTTTCCGCCGACGCGCACGCAATCCTCGGCCTCAAGCGCTTCTTCGGATTGCACGGCCCGGTCGGCCAGGTCCGCCCAGATGATATCGAGGCCGGCAATCACCTCGTCGCGCGTCGGCGGCGCGGCCTGTCCGGCGATCAGCAGCGGCGCGCGCGAAATCTCGCCAGCAGACCCCAGCTCTACTCCCACAAACAGTGTTCGGCCGTAGAGCTCGGACGGAATAGGCTCGTTTGCGCCGAGCTGTATTTCATACATTCCCTCGGCCACGCTCACGAATCGAGCTTCGGTCCAGAGCGCATCGCCGCCGGTTTCGGCCTCATACAGACGAAACTGCACAGGAAACACTCCGCTGATAGGACGAGACTCCCCATCAACGAGCTCACCGGTGAACGTCACAAGCGCCGCTCCATCGGCAGCAGCCGAGGGCGCAAACGCAAGCAGACTGAGCAAAAGCGTGGCAAAGGTGGAGCGCATGATTCCAAGCGGGCAATATTCAGGGGTCGCCTACAGGATCGGGTTGTTTCACCAAACTATTCCCGCACGCAACACGTTTGCGAAGGCAGGGCGGTGCTCGACCCACCGCAGGTGCGTTTTCAAAGCCGGGTAATCAACACCAGACTGCCGCCCGCGAATCCCGGATAATTGCGGCAAATTCCGTTGATGCACTTGATGCCACCTCTCTGCGTGCCTCCCGTAGCCTGCAGCGTAAAGCGATCGTCGATAAACCACTGAAGAATTCCGGCGTAGAAGAAATTGGTCACGCCCTCGGTTTCGTTGGTGGTGTCATAACCGAACTCAAAGGTCAGGGCTCCCGTGCTCGCACGTTCCAGACCGAACAATGTTGAACCCCGTTGATAGGGATCATCACCCAGAGTTCTGAATTCATTAAATGATTGAACGTGCAAAGACCATGGGCCCGAAATGGATTGCAGCCAGTCTACGTCGAAGTGACGCAGGGTCTTGAATTGTGCGTCTTCGCCTCGGGTGCTGGTCTCGTCACGATAGCCGCCGTTCATTACCAGACGAGACAGACCATTCTGGTAGTACAGCTCATAGCCTGCGTAGCCATGCACCTGGCGCAGTTCGTTATCTTCGCCTGGGTTGGTGTATCGCACCATGCCGTTGACGTTGAGTGACAGGTCGAGCGCAGAAATGTAGCGCTCTGCTCGTACACGACCGCCCTGATAATGGTCGAAGATCAGTACTTCCTGGTCGAACCGTTCCAGCGAGGGCGGGGCAAAGTAGAGAAACGGCTGGGTCGTGACGTTGTTGTTGGACGCGAGAACGGACATGGTATCGACGCGGATACCTTCCAGCAGTAAGTTGTAGTCGTCGAAACGCAGGTCGGCAGTGCCATAGATGGTGGAGCCGTTTTGCTCTTCTCCGAGGATGGTGCGCGACTGCCACGCGCCTTCGGCGTAGAGGGCGAGCCAGTCGACCGCCGAGGGCATGCTGAAGGATGCGCCGACGGTCTCGCCGTGATCGCGCCGGGGGATCGCATCGAGGTTTTGCAGGGCGCGGTCTCGCAACGGGCCTGCGGGTAGCGCCATGGCGATGTCAAACTGGTCGTCCCAGTCGGTGTCACCGGGTTCGGCATACAAGCCCATGACGCCAAACTCGAATCCATCGACGGCGGTGACGAGCAATTCGCCGCCTGCGAGCACGTCCTGAGTGGGTTCCACGTAGCGTTGCGTGACGGCGTCGATGTTGACCGGGTTGGAGCGGCCTGCAAACACGAGCGCCCGATGTGTGTCCGCTTCGTGTGCAATCCATCCGCCCCGCAAGGCGACATCGAGGCCTTGTTCATCGATCTTTCGCATCGAGAGCACCGCGCCACGGCCCAGCTGCTGGTAGAAGTCTCCGACCTCAAAGCGTAGCTGCCCTACCCGGTAGCGGATGTTGATCCGTTCGAGCTGTGCGGTTGACCGATACAGGTCGTTCGCATTCTCAAATGCGAACGAATCAATGCGTACGGCTGTGGCGAGGTTTCCGGCGTTGCCGTTCAGGTTAAGACGGTTGAGCAGGGCACCGTAGGAGTCGTCGCCGTCGAGTCCGTTCTGATTGTTGCCGCGGTATTCCAGCGTGAGCGTGTCTGTCATGGACACACGGGTATTCTGCGCCCCGGACTGGGCCGACGAAGCGGTTGGGAGTGCGAGCAGCACCAGACAAGCGGTGCTTACGAAGGGCAGCGGTTTGCGAATCGCGCGCGACGCAGAACTAGGCATAGAAGGAACCGGCCAGGGCGGGTGTGTAAACTCAGGACGCTGGTGCACCACCCGCATAGCACAGTGTGTGGCGTCGTCGAACTTCAGGGAGCGGGCTGCTCTGCCAGCAGCGCCTGAATGACCTGTTCGTAGTGTACCTCGTCCCCTGTGCTGAACCCTTCGTGTGTCTCGACGATTCTTCCGTTTCGGTCGATGATGATGGTGAATGGGTTGTTGCCGCGCGGGTTGAGCAGCTGAGTGACGGAACCTTCGGGGTCGAGCAGAATCTGCATGGTCCAGTTGTTGCGTCGGACGATGGAGCGAACCTGTGAGAGGCTGTCGGGTTGGTCGGTGCTGATGGCCAGCACTTCGAGTCCCTGGTCGCCCCAGGTGTCCAGAAACCGCTGCATATGAGGGAGCTCCTGCAGACAGGGCCTGCACCAGGTGGCCCAGAAGCTGATGACGACGACCTTGCCGAGCAGGTCGCCGAGCTCGACGCGACCGCCATCGAGCGCCTCAATGCTGGCCGGCGGCGCGGGGGCACGTGAGGCGGGCTCGGCCAGCGCGGATTCCTGAGCGAGCGCGAGCGGCGAAGCCAGAGTGAGAGTGGCGAGGAGACCAGCAATAACAATTCGCTTCATGCGGATGCCGTGAGGTGGGGTGAGGCCGGATGGAGCGGCCTCGAAACGTGGCCCGAGCGAACAGATTCAGCGGTACTTACTGAAGCACGAGGTCGAGCGTGCTCCGTATGGTGCCGACCTGATTACCATAACCACGGAAGACGATGGTCATGGTGGACAATTCAACCAGCATGTTAAAAGGCGCCAGCGCGGTGTCGTAGAGTGGCGTAAAGACGCCATTGGCGTCGGCGACCACCGGGAAGGTCAGGTCGTGGTTGTCTACCCATCGGGCGGCGTCTTCCGCGGTGGCGGGATTGGACGATGCGTCCTCGAAGACGGTGACGACGGTGAGGAGGCCGCGGTCGCCGTAATCGTTGTGAAGCGCCTGAATTTCGGGCTGCTCTTCGATACACGCGCCGCACCAGAAGGCGGCTGTGTTCAGGAACAGATACTGATGATCGCCCGAGGCGCGTAGCTCCGAGA